>JBCBIX010000071.1:0-13994 GCA_038523965.1 Bacteroidota bacterium | reverse complement strand
GTAGCAAGATGATTCAAATCTGGCCTACCATCCTCCTGAACGTCCAGCATTACTGCAGGTATCTGGAAATGTTCTGACACATAGCGAGTCGTGTTCAAAACGCACGGGTGCTCAGTAGGAGAGGTGATGATGGCCTGGATTCCAAGATCTCGAGCTGCACAAAAAATAGCGGTGTTATTCGCCTCTGTCGCACTGGAGGTGAAGAATATCTCACCTTGAGAAGCTCTCAGATGACCAGCCACTCGACGGCGGGCATCTTCAACGGCTGACCGAGCCTTGCGACCAGCAGCATGTATCGATGACGGATTGCCATGGACATCCATCATAGCTGATATCATGGCATTCCGAACAGGTTCTGCGAGTGGAGTCGTCGCGGCATGATCTAAGTATATGGCCATCTCACTTTAGGATTTCGTCTATATCTATTTGAACTCGATAGGCCAATTGATGGGCCTCATCGCTCGTGGTTGACTCGGCATAGATTCTGATGATAGGTTCAGTATTTGATTTTCGACAGTGCACCCATCCATTGTCGAAGTAGATCTTAACACCATCCTGAGTATCTACCTCCTGCTCAGCATGGAGTGCCGCCAAACTGGATAACAGTTCATCTACATTGATCTCTGGAGTAAGCTGAATTTTGTTTTTGATGATGGTATAGTTGGGAAACCTATTTCGGTATGCACTGAGTGTCTCCTTATGATAGGCCAAAGCCGATAGTAATAATGCTACGCCAACTGCGGCATCACGACCATAGTGAAGCTCTGGATAGATAACACCCCCATTTCCTTCTCCTCCTATTGTTGCCTCGACTTCTTTCATTTTGGTTACGACATTTACCTCTCCGACAGCTGCGGCATGGTATTTCTGTCCGTGGCCCACGGTTATTTCTCGAAGAGCTTTCGTCGATGAGAGATTGGAGACAGTGCTGCCAGGTTGATGCCGTAATACCCAGTCCGCGATCATGACGAGCGTATACTCTTCGCCGCAGTAATTGCCTTGTTCATCCACGAATGCCAGTCGATCCACGTCGGGGTCAACAGCCACACCAAGATGAGCCTCATGCGCAACCACAGCATGACGAAGTGCATCGAGGTTTTGTTCAAGTGGCTCGGGATTATGGCTGAACTCGCCATAGTCCGCATCATGAAGGAGAATGACTCGACACCCCAATCGCTCCATAAGCGGTCTCAACAGTAGCCCTCCTGTTGAATTAATACAGTCCACAACAACTGTAAAGTTGACCTTTCGAATAGCTGAAGGGTGAACTGTAGGTAGCGCAAGCAATTGGGATATATGATGTTCGAATTGGTTGACTTTGGGCGAGGTTCGACTACCGATCTGGTCTACATTGGCAAAATTGAATTGTCGAGTCTGCGCCAGATTCAGCAATTGCTCTCCAGTCTTGGCATCGATGAACTCCCCATGTTGATTTAAGAACTTCAAGGCATTCCACTCTTTGGGATTATGGCTTGCAGTGATGATAATACCTCCGCTGGCATTGAGATGAGTTACCATCAATTCAACTGTAGGTGTAGTAGAGAGTCCTAAATCAATCACATCCACTCCCATCATTAAGAGGGTCTGTACGACCAACGATTGGACGTGCGGACCTGATAGACGTCCATCCCTCCCTATCACGACGACGACCGTCTTGTTGTTGTCGAGCAAGTGCGATGCATAGGCAGCAGCGAATTCAACGATATCGATTGGGGTCAGGTTAGATCCTGGTCTTCCTCCAATCGTGCCGCGAATTCCTGAGATGGACTTAATCAGGGTCATGTGTTAGCTTATGTCGTACGCGCTAAGCTAAGGAGTATATTGAGCGCATGGAGCTTATCATAGAGTGGGATGTGCGCATTTTATATTGGATTCACCAGGGCTGGAGTAGTTCGGTACTGGACGTCATGGCACCCTTGATTCGTAACAAGTTCATTTGGCTACCCTTATATATCAGTATCGTCACCTATATCTTAAGTAGGAATAGTTTATATCGATCATCCTATATCCTGCTCCTTATTATTGGATCTGTCATTCTGACCGACATGACCTCAGGTCAGTTCCTGAAGAAGTATGTAGAGCGCCTTCGTCCATGTCAGGAACCCATACACACGTATCACATACAACCTAAGGTTAGGTGTAGTTATTCCTACAGCTTCCCGTCGGCTCATGCAACCAACCACTTTGGACTGGCAACAATCCTAACCTTTGCGTTGGGCTGGCGCGGAAAACAAAAGAGATGGCTACTTTTCGGATGGGCACTCGCGATCTCGGTGGCTCAGGTGTACGTGGGGATACATTATCCCCTCGATGTCTTAGCAGGGGGGCTGCTTGGGGTAGTTTTGGCCCGGTTTTATCTCCGACTTGCTCGGTTTTGGGTCCCGGATTCCATATTAGCGTCGCTATAGAGAGTTTACTTATGACAGGTGTTCTTAGGTATTGCGTGGCCGTAATCATGATTTTCGTTGTTGTGGATCAGGCCATTTGTCAGGTATATCCCATCACCGATCGATCATTAGCCTACACCACTGCTGCCACGATTCCGGCTGGTTCACTTCAGTTGGAATCCGGTTACTTTGGTGTTCACGATCTATCCAAGGTTTCTGACCTCCGATTAGACGGGTTGTCACTTCTGACCCGACTCGGATTGAATGATCGGGCAGAACTACGTTTAGGTCTAAATGGGCTTTCGTTCAATGATGCCGCTGGTGGTGTCTCTGGTTTAGCTCCTGTTACTATATCCTCTAAGTTGGCTGTCATCGATGAGGGCCTCAAGATGCCAGCTATATCGTTGCTCGCTGGAGTTGCCGTTTCGGATATCGCCAGTTCTGAGTTAGCTAATGAAACTATTCAGCCATCAATTAAGATCATCCCTGAAAAATTCCTAAACCATCTTTTTATTATCGGTGGCAATGTGGGTTGGACCTATCTACCAGATGCCCCTGAGATCGGCTATTCGGTTTCGCTCAGGCTTGCTATCACTGAAGAGTTAGCCCTTTACGGCGAGTTCTATGGATTTAATTCTGCAGTCACTGAGGCCAGAGATTTTGTAGATCTGGCCTTTGAGGTTTGGGCCTGGGATGGAGTAGCGTTGGATGTGGCCTTGGGATGGGGCATTACGGACGCCGCCGATGGAGGCTTTATTAGTCTTGGAGCAGCCCGATACTTTGATTGAGGCGATATCGCTACATACCTACACGATCAGACTCACCCGATGTACACCTGGAAGATACTTCTGCGAGATAATGTGTTTGATGGCCTCGTAATGATTAGTGGATTTTACAAAGTCCAACTCATTTAGATCCAGGATGACCACTGGAAATGTGAGAATGTTTTTGAAATAATCAAAGTATGTTTCCTGAATGCGTAGCAGGTAGTCAGGCTCAATGAGTTTTTCATAATCTCTCCCACGCACGTCGATAAATTTCATCAATGTCTCCACGCTGCGATGAAAGTAGATGAGGATATCAGGCTTTGGAAAAGAAGAGTTGAAAACATTCCACATCTTTTGAAAGAGACGAAACTCTTCATCGATCAGATTATTCTTGGCGAATAAAAGCGACTTGACAAAGTAGTAGTCCGCGATTATGAAATCCTGAAATAAGCCTCGATTGGACAGTTGTCGTTGAAGTTGTTTGTACCGTTCTGTCAGAAAGAACAGTTCTACCGAGAGCGCGTATCTCTCTTTGTCCTGATAAAAGAATGGTAGAAATGGATTATCCTGGAATTCCTCTAAGATCAGTTCGCAACTATATTCCTGGCTGATCATCTCCGCAAAAGTGGTTTTCCCCGTACCAATGTTTCCCTCGATACAGATGAATTTATACGGTATGGTCGCTTTCATGAATCAGGGTAGTTCTTCGACTGAACCGGTATCTGAACACTTGGCTAATAGTGCTTCGATAGTCTCCTGAAAGACGGGATGGATCATGTCGCCATTGACTTGGGCTAAAGGTATTAAAACGAACTTTCTGTCTTGTAGATAGGGATGAGGAACGACCAATTCTGGACGATTGATTGTCTCCTTGCCAAAAAATAAGATGTCGATATCGATAGCTCTTGGCCCCCAGTATCGTACCGTTTTCTTCCCTAACCGTCGTTCGATGGATTGACACTTGCTCAATAGTTGCATAGGCTCCTGAGGACAATTGATGACAAGAACTTGGTTGACGAAAGTTTCTTGATTCTCATCGCCCCAGGGACTTGTACTATATTCTGAAGAAGCTTTCAGGATAGGACCAATGCACAGATTAATCAGAATTCGAGCCCGACGAAGGGTGTTTTCAATCTCCCCAAGGTTAGCACCAAGCGAGAGGTAGACTCGTGTAGTATGATAGTTAGGCGACATCTAAGGCGAACATATTAAAAGAAGGCACTCCCAAGGATAGGGGAGTCGTGCACGAGACCTGTCTTGTTGGCGATTAGAGATTGCTTTCCAACACAGGACTTTTCTCGATCTACCGTGATTCAAGGGATTCAGTCGCAGTTTGATCGTGAGAATTATGAAAGCATCCCCGAAAAAACATGGGCTGAAACGTCCGCCTTGTTTTTTTCAAAAATATCATCGGCTCCTCGCATTGCGCAGGGGCCGATGTGTTTTTACTCCTCTGTTATTTGCTGCAGCTCTCCATAAGCGCTGTCACCTCAGCTAATCTGACCACGCGGCCATCACCCCACATATCTGACATATAGTTGATGAGGTTTGTCATAGATGCCGTTGTGATCTCTGGATGTCCGGGCATGTAGACGGTCTCTAACTGCCTGCTCTGCGCACCTTGACGAATTAGACATGGCAATAACTCAATGTCTTCAGCCAGGTACCTTGACCCCTTGAGTTTAGGGTACATCTCTCCGAGACCACTTCCGTCTGACATGTGGCAATTCAGACAGGAGGTCTCATAGATGATACGCCCCTGCTGATATTTTTCTGTTTTACATCCAAGTACAAGACATAAGATCAGGACAAAACAAGTGACGGCTTTATTCATATGTCTTACCAAGCTCGTCGATGAGCAACATCATCTGATCTACAGATTCTGGATCAGTTCCCTCGCAAAACCCTCTTATACGTGCATCCTTATCAAGCAGCAATATTTTACCACTATGGTCGAACCCTCCCGGGGCATCTGGTGATTCCATTGCAGCTACGAAATAGTCCTCATTAGCGAGATCCATGATTTCGTCCTTATCTCCTGTTAGAAACAACCACCGGGTATGATCGATAGAAAGGTTATCGGCATACAACTTTAGCACAGCCACACTGTCCCGCTTAGGGTCGATCGTATGTGAGATCAGCAAAACGTCGTCCATCTCTTCGACATGATCATACAGCCTAAGCATTTGCTTGGTGACCTTAGGACAGATGCTTGGACACGAGGTAAAGAAGAAGTCGACCAAATGGATGTTCCCTTTTAGATCCTCATTAGTAATTTTTCGACCGAGCTGATCGACAAGCTCAAAAGGCCTGATCTCGTGTGGAGTTACTGACCCATCTGGTTCTATTATATCACCGATGTATCTCAGTTCGGGCCTATCAGTCTGTTCACAGGCCATCAGGAGTGCCATGATCGTGGAAAAAAGCACGAGTCTACTTCTCATAGCTCTGGAGTATTTCCTGTCCATTGGCGATGGTCGACAGCATATTATCTCGCACCTTTTCGATTTTACTCATCTCCGTATTGAGATAGGACATGGCATTCGAATCGCCTTCTTTGGGGCGTTTGAAGTCAGCCATCCAATCCATCATCTGATCATCTGCTTTTTGAAGTTCCAACAGCATGTCCTGGATACTTTCATTGGACGCTGCACCTTCTATTTTCCGCAGTTTTTTGCGGAGTTGATGGATGTCTTTCATCTGCGGCATTACCTCATCATGGATGTCCATGACTTGTTGATATAACAGTCCTTCGGGGGTGTCTTGGTCAGCTCGGCATGCCGTCTGGAGCAGTATCAACCCCACCAGTGCTAAAAAGGCAAATTTCATAGCGATAGTCTTTATGATTACGAACCCAAGGATAGGATTACTGTTCTTCCTTTGACGAGGTCGACATAGCGGAAATTAGGATAGAGATATTATGAATAACAATAGAAAGGTAGTCCTGTGGTTTCGCAATGATTTGCGACTCCACGACAACGAAGCACTTCAGGAGGCGATCAGCAATGCACAGGAGCTGTATCCGATCTACGTGTTTGACGAACGTGTATTTCAAGGAAGTACCAAGTACGGATTCAGAAAGACAGATGTCTTCAGGGCTAAGTTCATCATCGAGTCCATCCATGACCTTCGCAACAGCCTGCGTCACAAGGGGAGTAATCTCATGGTACGTATTGGTAAACCAGAAGAAGTCCTGTTTGATATAGCCAAGGAGTTAAAGACAAGTTGGATCTTTTGCAATCGTGAGCGTACTGACGAAGAGAAGCAAGTTCAAGATAAGTTGGAACAAGAGCTGTGGACAGTGGGACAAGAGATCCGATACAGTCGTGGTAAGATGCTTTATTACACCGCGGACCTTCCATTTCCAGTCACTCATGCTCCGGAGATTTTCACCCAGTTTCGGAAAGAGGTTGAGAAGTTCATTCCGATCAGAGAACCTTTTGATATTCCCGAGCGGCTTCCTGTAATCAGTGATGAGATTGAATTCGGTCAGATTCCGACATTATCTGACCTCGGATTTTCTGAAGACGATATTGAGAGAGCTGAGGGTACATTGCTTCAGGGCGGGGAGACAGCCGGTCTGGAGCGATTAGATTATTACTTGTGGAAGTCTGATCATATCTCCGAGTACAAGGAGACCCGAAACGGACTTCTGGGCATGGACTACAGTTCTAAGCTCTCCTCTTACCTGTCACATGGTTGTGTGTCACCTAAGATGGTCTACGCGGAGCTATCCCGGTATGAGAAGGAGCGCATCAAAAACAAGTCCACCTACTGGCTCTATTTTGAGTTGCTATGGCGAGACTTCTTTCGACTTATGGGAAAGAAACATGGCAATGACATCTTTAAAAAACATGGCTTGAAGCGTAAACGGAGGGACGATCTATCGGATGATATGGCTCTGTTTAGAGTGTGGGCAGAAGCCAGGACTGGAGTTCCTTTTATCGATGCTGCCATGTTAGAATTAAACACCACAGGATTTATGTCTAACCGTTCTCGACAGAATGTGGCGTCATTTTTAGTAAATGATCTTAATGTCAACTGGCAGATCGGTGCAGAGTATTTTGAGAGCCTGCTCATCGATTATGACCCGTGTAGTAATTGGTGTAACTGGAACTATGTAGCGGGCGTAGGAAATGACCCGCGCGAGGGACGATATTTTAATACCATCAAACAGGCTCAGCGTTATGACCCTGATGGTGCGTTCGTAAAGCATTGGTTACCGCAGTTGGATCGTTTAGATGGCCATTATGTTCATCAGCCTTACCTACTTAGTGAGGAGCAGCAGGACGAGTATCAGTTCACCTTAGGTAAGGACTACCCCAAAGTCTGTGTGAAGCTGCCATAGTGATACGTACTTTGGCCGGATCGAAAGATTAAGGCATATCGTTCCTCTTATTGGTCAGCTGAAGACTTATCGCCCGGGTCTATTTGGCAAAGACGTCATAGCTGGTCTCACTATCGCCATCATGCTCATCCCTCAAGCGATAGCGTATGCTCATCTCGCAGGTATGCCGCCGCACTATGGTCTTTATGCAGGAACACTACCGCTGATCGTGTATGGACTTCTGGGAAGCTCACCACATGTATCCGTTGGGCCAGTGGCTATATCGTCCATCTTAGTGTTGTCGGGCGTCAGTCTAATAGCTGAGCCAATGTCGGAGACTTACATCTCTTTAGTCTTGGGCTTAGGCTTGTTGGCTGGGCTGTTTCAGTGGATGCTTGGTGTGTTTCAACTGGGCTTTTTGGTGAATTTTTTATCCCATCCAGTTCTCAACGGCTTCGTTAGCGGTGCTGCAGTTGTGATCATTGGCACCCAGATAAGTCATCTGTTGGGGCTACCATCGAATGGTTCTGCACAGCTGTGGGGGACCATAACGTACTCGTTAGGTCACTTATCCGATATCCATGTACTAACATTAGCTATTTCAATCGGCTGTCTACTCTTTTTAGTCCTGGCACGTCGGGTTAGTAAAGTGTTCCCTGCCGCACTTCTCGTGGTTCTGATATGTGGACTAATGACCTATCTCGGGGAGTTGCACCTAAGTGGGGTATCCATCGTGGGGGAGATACCTGATGGACTTCCTCATTTCGTTATGCCCAGTTTGAACTATGGGCAAGTAGTCTTATTGGCGCCGGCGGTATTCACGATTGGTATCATGAGTAGTATCGAAGCTCTCAGCATTGCCAAAAGTCTTGAGATGGGGCAGAACAATTATGAGATCAATCCGAATGCGGAACTGAGGGCGGTGGGTTTGGCGAAAGTTGTTGGAAGCTTCTTCCAGAGCCTACCTTCTTCTGTAAGTTTTAGTAGGTCAGCGATTAGTGCGACCATTGGAGCGCAGACAGGTGTGGCCTCTATCCTTTCTGGTAGCATTGTTGCGCTGGGCATTCTTTTTTGTACATCTGCCCTGTTCTATATACCCAAGGCAACTTTAGCTGCCATCATTGTCGCCTCTGTATTTCGTTTAGTTGATTGGAAGCGAGCCTGGCAGCTCTACAAGATTCAGAGGACTGACTTTGTCACGCTCATCACTACCTTTTTGACAACTATTTTTATTGGGATTCAATACGGTGTTCTCATCGGGGTTCTGCTTTCTTTTGGGTTGCTATTGTACCAAAGTTCGAGACCACGAGTCATGGAGTTAGGACGTCTACCGAACTCCAACGTCTATCGCAATATCAGACGATTCGAAGAGGCTGTAGTAGAGGATTCTGTGATTATCCTGCGATGGGACAATCAATTGTTTTTTGCTAATGCAGAGTACTTCAATTCGAAGGTATTATCGGCACTTCGAAGTCGACGTATGCCACCATCACATATGATCATCGACATGAGCAATGTGCACGATATGGACACCACAGGATTGCATGTATTGCAGGGCCTGGTGCAGGTCATGTGCGGCAGAGATATTCAACTTTTATTCGCGGGGACCAAGGGTGTTGTCAGAGATTTATTTAAGAGGTCCAACTTCTACGAGACCTGTCCCGAGTGCTATCATTTTCTCCGTGTTTCTGATGCTATGGCATTCATCAATCAAGCCGAAGGCTACTCCTGGAATGAAGGCGCGATCCAAAGCAATTCATAGGGCTGAGGTGAAACTCAGTGGGAATTTTAGGCAGTTGAGTCGGATTTGGTAGGTTAGGACATGGGTTTCGAACAACTTGGATTGCCAATGAAGAGGTTACGCAGGATGAGAGGTTTGGGGATATTGTTCTTTTTGGTCAGCAGTTTAGGTTGGCTTTCCTCGCAGGGCATTCTCAGCTCCTACATCGATATTGCTCAGCGAGAAAACAAGCAAGTTGACCTACTTCAACTCAACTTGGCACGCCAACAGGCCCGGGTTCAGGAGGCGAAAACACTGTGGGGACCAACTCTTGACCTCAGTGCCAACTATCTCATCGCATTCGGAGGTCGTGAAATTCTGTTTCCAGTCGGTGATCTTTTCAATCCAACCAATGAAGCACTTAATCAACTCCTAAGCGCGGAGGAGTTTCCAACTGATCTTGAAAATCAGAGTATTCAGCTCACACCGAACAACTTCATCGACGCCAATATCACGATCGCTAAGCCCTTGATCAATAGTACAATCAAGTACAACCAGCGCATTCAGGAACGACTACTGGCTCTCACGAGTGAAGATCAAAAGATCCTTGCCTCAGAGCTCAAGCTCAATGTAACCACAGCATATCTCAATCATCTCAAGGCTATCCAGGGGCTTAAGGTGATCGATCAAAACCTATTACTACTGGATGATCTCAGGAAATTCAACCAAAAACTGGTTCAGTACGACAAGGCTACGAAAGAGGTCATAAGCGATGTTGATGTGCAGATAGATGCGCTCAGAAGCCAGCGTCTGCGAGTGATAGAACAGGCTGAGATCACCAAAATTCTACTCAATACATTGATGAATCGTGATGTGACGTCGAATATCGAGATTGACACTACCGTAATCGAATCCAATGCTTGGTCAGATGATACTGCTCGGCGATATTCCTCCGACCAAATCGATCGTCCCGAGCTCGATCGAATTGAAATCGCTCAACAGGTAAATCAACTCAATCAACAACGTATCGACGCCAGTCGCGCCCCGACAGTGGGAGTTCAGGGAGGGGTAGGGATTCAAACGGAGAATTTTTCTTTTGATGGAGGTGGACCACTCTATACCCTGGGTATCGGGCTGACATGGAACATCTTAGATGCGGGTAGGCGTGATAGCCAGATCGATGGTTTAGTCGTCGAAAGTCAAATTTTAGATCTTAATCGACAATTGCTGGAGGACCAATTTCTTGCCGATGTATTAATCGCCAGAGAAGCAGTTCTGAGTGCCGCAGGCCAGCTGGAAGCAGATGCCTCAGCAGTTCGTAGCGCACAAGTCAGCTATGATCTAACTAAGACCAGGTATGAGAATGATAGAGCGCTTCTGATCGAGCTGCTCCAAGCCCAGAATAGAAGGTCAGTCGCTCAACTCAATGGAGTGCTCTCAAAATATGATTTGTACATCGCCCAAGCATCTCTTGAGAGAGCACTGGGACAGTGAAGACAACTATGAAAAAAGTAGCAGTCATTCTCATTGGATTGATAAGCATATCGTCCTGTAAGAAGGACTATGAGGATCTGTTGGCCGTCGACGCTACTATAGCGAGTTCGACAGTTCCGGTAGTCGTCGACAGTGTACAGATAGTGAATGAGGCGATCCCAATATATGCAGTCGGAAGAGTAGGTACTTCAGAAGAAACGAGACTTTCTTTCAAGATCGGCGGCGTAATCGCTTCCATGAGTGCTGAAGAGGGTGACTATGTTAAAAGTGGTCAATCCTTAGCCCGACTACGAACTGATGAGATCGATGCCCAAGTACTCAAAGCACAACAGGCACTGACTAAAACCAAACGAGACCTCGCCAGAATACAGCAGATGTATGAGGACGATGCAGCCACGTTGGAAAATGTCCAAGATCTGACCACTCTCGTGGAGGTTCAACAGGCGGACTTGGATATTGCCAAGTTCAACCAACAATATGCTTCTATCATAGCGCCAATCAGTGGTCGCATCATTAAGAAGTCAGCTGAACCAAATGAACTGATAAGCCCAGGCAAGGCTGTTTACACTATAGCAGGAGCTACGGGGTCCACTTATGTACTCAAAACAGGATTGTCCGATCGAGACATCAGCCGTATTCGTAAGGGAGACCAAGCGAAGGTGAGTTTTGATGCATTTGACGGCGTAGAGCTCGAAGGAAGAGTTACTGAAATTGCAGAGTCGGCCAATGCGGTGACCGGTACTTTTGACATTGAGATAAGCCTTCGACTTGGTGGTCGTCGAGTACGCAATGGCTTCATAGGCCGCGCTGAGATCATCCCTAAGGATCGTAAATCCTATTACAAGCTTCCTGTCCAAGCCCTCGCTGAGGCCAATGCCGCCCAGGTAACTGTATACGAGGTGGATCCCAACAAGCTGGCACGAGAACGAGTCCTGAATGCAGCCTATATCACTGGGGCATATGTGTACGCTCATATTCCTGATGTGAAGCTGTCTAACCTTGTCGTTATCGGAGCACCATCGCTATCCGATGGGACTGAAGTAGATGTAAGGCGATAGATATGAATCTTACTCGAGCCGCCATACGAAACTCTCAGTTCGTCGTGATTCTTTTGTTGATCGCGATCATACTTAGTGTACGATCATTCCTTACCATGCCTCGCTCAGAGGATCCGCAGTTGACGTTACCCATTTACAATGTCATTGCGGTTTATCCCGGTACTGATCCCGAAGACATCGAGACATTCATCGTGGACCCAATCGAGGAGGCCATCGAGGAGATAGATGATATCGACCGTATTGAGACGTTCATTTTTGATGGCGTTGTTCGGATATCGATTGAGGCCGCCTACGATATTGATTCCGAAGAGAAGTTTGATGAGATCGTTCGTGAGGTCAATACGATCAAACCAAATCTGCCAGAAGGGATCGTCAGATTTGACGTCGAGCAGATTAAACCAGAAGACCGAGTCAATTTCTTGATTATCGCAGTCACAGGTGACGGAATCAATTATGCGGAGTTGGAGCGGGTCGGAGAGGAGTTAGAAAAACGAGTGGAAGTCGTCGATGGTGTGAAAAAAGCTGATGTCGAGGCTTACCCCGAGCAAGAAGTACAGATCTCGTTAGACTATGAACGCATGTCCGCTGTCAATGTCAGTCTCAACCAGGTCATAGGAATCCTACAGTCCAATAACGCGAATGTCCCTGGCGGAGAGGTCTCAGCCGGTGGTAAAACGTTCAGCATCAAGAGTACAGGAGCCTACGAAAATCTACAGGAACTACGCAGTACGATCGTATCAGCACGGGATAACCAGGTGGTCTATCTCAGCGATATCGCCGAAGTGTATGTCAGACCTGAGGACCAGAGATGGCGAGCCCGGTTTAATCAACAAAAGTCAATCTATGTCTCGCTAAAGCTGAGCAGAGGATACAACATCATCGAGGTAGATAAAAAGGTAAGAGAAGTCATCACGGCGTATCAGGATGAACTTCCAGCCAGTATTACCCTCAACACAGCTTTTGAACAGGCTCCTGCAGTCCAGGGTCGTATCAATGACTTTTTTATCAATCTACTTCAAGGTATCGTCTTAGTCGGAGTGGTGATTCTGTTGGTACTCGGATGGCGAGCGGCTATAATTATCATCACACTCATACCGGTGTGTATCATGCTCTCACTTGCGATCATGAACGGCTCAGGGTTTGGACTACAACAGATCAGTATCGCCTCCCTTGTGCTTGCTCTTGGCCTTTTGGTAGACAATGGGATAGTTGTGATCGAGAATATCAATCGGTTTATTTCTTCAGGATTTTCGAAACAGGAGGCATCTGTGAAAGGCCCATCTGAAGTTGGCCAGGCCATCGTTAGTTCTACCGTCACGACTTTGTTGTCATTCTTTCCGCTCACGCAGCTTGGAGGTGGTCCTGGGCTGTTCCTTATGTCACTACCGCTGACGGTAATTTTGACATTGGTGATCAGCTTGATCTTGGCGTTAAGCTTTTCTCCAATCATGGCCAACTGGGTCATGAGTCGACACAAGGGAAAATCGTCTTGGTCTGATCGCGCTTTCCGTTGGTTAGCAGAGGATGCCTACGCACCAGTGCTACGTGGGGCACTTAGATGGAGATGGCTGGTAGCCCTGGCAGCCATCGTACTTACGGTATTTAGTATCAGACTGTTTCCGTCCATAGGAGTCAGCTTTTTTCCGACTGCGGACAAGCCTGTTCTTCTCATCGATGTGGAAGCACCCAAAGGTTCAAGTTTGGAATACACGGATGCTGTGGTTCGCGATATCGAGACCATTCTGGATACCATGTCCTACGTCAAGAACTACTCGGCGAATGCCGGCAATGGAAATCCACAGATGTACTATAACCGCTTTCCATTTTCATCACAAAAGAACCGTGGCCAGCTACTACTTAACTTCGATTCCTGGGATCAAGAATTGTTCTATCGGAATATCGGAGAGCTCAGACGAATCTTCCAGTCATACCCCGATGCGGAAGTGACTATGGAGGAACTCAAGAATGGTGCCCCAGTAAATGCGCCGATAGAAATTAGAATCATCGGCTCCGATCTTGATTCTCTTAAGCGACTTGCCGGATCCGTGGAGAAAATCTTGACAGCGACTCCTGATGTAATTAACATCGTCAATCCTCTCGAACGTAATAGCATTCAGCTCAATTTTCAACTCGACAAGGACAAGGCTGGACTACTCAACGTTTCACAGCTTGATTTTGACCGTACTGTAAGAGCAAGTCTAAATGGACTCATCATCCTGAAGTTTAATTTCATCAATGATG
>JBCBIX010000070.1:0-14066 GCA_038523965.1 Bacteroidota bacterium | reverse complement strand
TGCGTGGAAAGGGATGAGTGAAGAGGAGTTCTGGTGGGCTATAGAGCAGACGCTGTTTGCGTTTGAAGATGGGAAGGCATTGAACATGATCCTTGATGATGGTGGAGACTTAACCAATATGGTATTCGACAAGTATCCTGAATTAGCTCAAGGGATCAAAGGATTAAGTGAGGAGACGACGACGGGAGTGCATCGCCTCTATGAGCGAGAGATTAACGGATCCCTTCTTCTTCCTGCCATCAATGTGAATGATTCAGTCACCAAATCAAAGTTTGATAATAAGTACGGTTGTAAGGAGAGTTGCGTAGATGCAATAAGACGTGCCACTGATGTGATGATGGCAGGAAAGGTTGCTGTAGTCGCAGGTTATGGAGATGTTGGAAAAGGTAGTGCGGCTTCTTTGCAGGGAGCTGGATGTAGAGTGATAGTTACCGAAATAGATCCAATCTGTGCGTTACAAGCGGCCATGGATGGTTTTGCAGTGAAGAAGATGGAGACAGCGCTGAAAGAAGCCAACATTGTGGTAACGGCTACTGGTAATAAAGACATCATTGCGGAACGTCATTTCCGAATGATGAATGACAAAACTATCGTCTGTAACATTGGCCATTTCGATAATGAGATTGATATGGCGTGGTTGAATGGAACATATGGAGAAACTAAGATCGAGATTAAACCTCAAGTAGATAAGTACACAATAGATGGCAAGGACGTGTTGATTTTGGCTGAGGGGCGTTTGGTTAACCTTGGATGTGCAACGGGACACCCATCGTTTGTTATGTCGAACTCATTCACAAATCAGGTTCTTGCTCAGTTGGAGCTCTGGCAGAATAGTGACAAGTACGAGAATAAGGTATACATGTTACCCAAGCACTTGGACGAAAAAGTGGCCAGCCTCCACTTGGCGAAGATTGGAGCTGAATTAGAAGAGTTGTCTAAGGATCAGGCTGATTATATAAATGTTCCGCAAGCGGGTCCATACAAGCCTGAGTACTATCGGTATTAGTCTTTACCGTCCTTAACGAAGAAAGGGAAGAGTGAAATGAATCAGTCTTCCCTTTTTTCTTTTTAAGAAATGATGGTTAGTTAATTAACAAATCACATTCAGCAGGAGCGGTATTAAGAAGATCCAGATTAATCAAGGTCGTGGTGTCCGAGGCATTGAGCTCAACATAAAACCTTGGTCCTTCGGGACAAACTACGCAAGCCTCACAGACAAATCGATGAAAGGTCATATCAACGGTTACACGATTAGTAGGTACAGCGTTGTCGTTCAGATAGTCACTTAATAGTGTGACGAGTTCCGAAGGTTCGAACGGACGCGTGACATCACTGTTCCATGGATCTCCGTTGCACTGTCTTAGATCGAAGGAGTAGCAAACTTGCTCATCATCTACAGAGTCAGAGCAGTATGAACAGCTAAGTGCGATTAGGACAAATAGAAGTAATGGTTTCATGCTGTTGTTTATGGGGAGATACGATATCGCCTACAAAAGGGTTGGGTCTAACTCAGTACCTCTTCGATGTTGTAGTCTCTGACCTTTGTAGAATTCCCATTGATTAATTCTGCCAGGAAGCCGGTTAGAAAGAGTTGCATGCCCAGGATACTGGCTAAAAGTCCCAAGAAGAAAAGTGGGCGATCGCTAATACCGGTAACATGAAAAATGATCTTAGCAATTGCTAAGTAAGCGAGGCAAGCAATGCCAGTAACCAAGAAGAGAATACCTAATGTCCCAAAGAAATGCATTGGTTTCTTGTTAAACCGGCCAACAAAGAACAAGGTCAGTAGATCAAGGAATCCACTGATCAGACGTTTAGCCCCAAACTTTGAGTATCCAAATTGTCTTGCGCGATGGTCGACTATTTTTTCTCCGATTCTGGTGTAACCCTCCCATTTAGCCAGGATGGGCATCCATCGATGGAGGTCACCGTAAACGTTGATTGATTTTGCTACTTCTGCTTTATATGCTTTTAGTCCGCAGTTGAAATCATGAAGTGGGATATGGCTAACTTTTCTGGCTACCCAGTTAAAGAGTTTGCTTGGGAGGGTCTTGGTCCAGGGGTCATGGCGCTTTTTTTTCCATCCAGAGATAAGGTCATAACCTTCCTTAGAAATGAGACGATAGAGTTCGGGTAGCTCATCTGGAGAATCTTGAAGATCAGCATCCATAGTACAAATCACGTCTCCTAAAGCGTATTGGAAACCTGTCGCAAGGGCGGCAGATTTACCATAATTGCGGCGGAACTTAATTGCCCTGATCTGTTTGGGATAGGTTGCTCGGAGTTGTTCGATCTGTGACCAGCTCCTATCAGTACTTCCATCGTCAACGAAGACTATTTCGTAAGAAATTACGGCTTCTCGGAGAACGCGGTCTATCCACTCGTGTAGAGGCCGCAGAGATTCCTCTTCATTCATGAGCGGTATGACAATTGACAGCTGCATTTCTACAGCCTCAAAGCTAAAGAAAGTTACCAGCACATATTATAGATATCGATAAGGTGTAAGTCACTAAGACTTCTTCATAAAGGCACTTATGATCAAGGAGCACGGGAGACCATATATGATCACAGAAAGCAACCATTCTTGCAGGTATGTCCCGATACCCTTATTCGATCCCATAGACTCGATGGCATCTCTACTTTCTGCAACTGCATCTTCAATGACTTCATCAGACGCACCGAACGAAGCGGCGATTTTTTCGACGGATTCGATAGCCTTAGCTTTTTCGAGATCATATAGACTGCCGTCAATGATATTGTAGAGTAGAAAAGTGAACACTCCAGAGACAAGTGCAGCTATAGCAAAGGTTCCAAGTCCAATTTTAACGGCTTCGCCATAACCCAAATAGCCTTCATTGATAGTGCGAGTTTCACGCATCGCTAAGACCAAAAAAGCAATTGCAAAAGCCAGTGAAGTCACTAATCCCATTGCCATGTTGAAGAGAAGGTCCTTATTGATAACCCAGAGCAAAAACATCAAGGCAGAGGATGCTACACCATAGTAGACTCCCCATTTGATCATTGGATTCTTCATCATGTGTTTTGAACTAAGATATTAGAATTAAAAGTCGCTAAGACAATCCCTCTTAGCGTAGTATTTAAGTACGGTGTATTGTGATTTTTACTTTGGATAAAGTCTGTATCACATACTGCTGGAAGAGAAGGATCGTAAGCAGTAAGATTCGCAACTTCCCCTTCTTGGATGATTGGTGCTGATAGGCCTAATGTTTTGTAGGGGCCATCACTGAGGCCGTAGATGACCTGACTATGGTCTAAATTCTGTCCATGTGTATTCAGCACAGAAAACACAAGATCCAACATAGAAGCGCCAAATGCTGATTGGCCGAACGGCTCATCTTTTTCCTCCTTTGAAAGGGGCATATGATTACTGGTGATTACAGATATTAATCCTTTGTTGAGGTAATCACAGAGTGTAATGCGGTTTTGTTCTGATCGCAATGGTGGAAGAACTTTGTAGGAAGCGTCCCAGGTCGACAATACCTCATCGCTATGAAGTAGGTTCATAGCAGATACTGTAGCATCAATAGGGCATGTGCCTTTAACTTCAGAAATCAGTTCAACTGCTGTAGCAAGGGATACCTGGTGGATGATCAAGTTCCCATTGCTATACACTGCCTGCTCTATGAGTCTATGTACTTGTTGCATCTCGTCAGCGGCGGGGATTCCAGGAAGCCCCAGGCTTACACTTACTGCACCTTCGTTAACAACACCATGATCGGAATGATGTGGATGATAGATCGCTTCGATGATCGGTCTACCGGTTTCTCTGATGTACTCTAATGACCGACTAAGGAACCCTGATCCTTCTGTGCCCAGATGAATATCACTGAATGCGACTGCACCCGAGTGAGAGAGATCAAGCAGATCATTTTGGGAGATCCCCTTCAACTCCTGACTTAGTGCTGCAATCGGCAAAATCGTAACGGAAGACGATTCATTCAGTCGCTTCAAAAAATCAATTTGAGACGAGCTCTGAAGTGGGGGAAATGACGTAGGAAGTGGGGCGATATGCGTGTATCCGCCATGGGATGCAGCTCGGCGTAAGCTGCCCAGATCCTCTCGATATTCGAACCCCGGTTCACCGTTGTAACAGCCGATATCACACCAGCCTCCGGATAGATGAAGTTGATCGGAAGAGATAATCACGTCTGCATCGATGCTTATACTCTGATCAATCTTAATAATGCGCCCATCCTCAACAAGGACATCTTGATTAGTGCCTTTATGCGGCCCCTCGTTGATGATTTTTGCGTCCTTGAATAGTACTGTAGACATAGACTTTATTTCCAGTATCGCAGCAGAAGGGACTCGACCAGTAGAGACAATAGTGCTATAGCCAAGAACCATCTCCACAGTGATACCCCAATACGATTCGTACTAAGTACTGAGGCCAAATTGGTAGACATTTGTTGGTTAGCGATCTGAATGTGCTCTCCCATTCGTCCCGCGACTATTGTGAGGTCTTCGTAGGTGACATTAGACTCGATACGATCGTAATTGAACGCCATCTTTACCTTCTCCTCAGCATCCACCGAAAGTGTGTAAACGCCCGCCTTTGACACTTGGTCACGGACATCAACAAGAGTTTGGTCCTTTGATGGTGTTACTCCTGGAATGAATTCGTCCATGCCAGTCATCAGGTATCTGCCGGAGGTGGAAATCAGATTGGATCGTATCGGAATTATCTCATCCCTGCCAATAACATATGACAGCGGTTCCTGGATAGTCTTGGTGATTGCCATTTTGAAGAGCATCGGCACGAATACTTCAGCATTACGAACGAGATCCTGAACTTCTTCATCGAGAGGCACACTACATAGGAAGACATTTCCTTTTTCAATGGTGTACTGCGTCAGGTAGTCCTGGCCATCTTGGAACTGAAGCAACGATTCTCGCCTACTGGTAGGACTTTTCCGAATGTTCCAATACTGATTAGTTTGAGGCAGGCGCGTATTTAGTCGTTGACTCTCGTAGACATCCGTGAAGACAAAGGCATCTGTGTTCATCGATGTAACTCTATTCTCCTGATCATTCAATTGTACGAGTTGATCAGCAGACAGCTTTGCCAGCAGTGCATTATAGGAAGGTAAATCTGCCTCCAATGCAGGGAAGATCAGAAGATTACCGCCTTGTTGGGCATATTTGACTAACTCTCCTATTAATCCTGTACTGAGGCTTTTGAGGTCATTCAGGACAATGAGATCTGTTGTCGGCAAGGATTCGTAGCGTATCCCATTCTTTGAAGTTTGAGAGAGCTTATAGTAGTCGGTACTCTCAAAGGCAGTACGCATGAAGACATTTTCCTGTCCTTCATGAATATTGAGAATATTGATCTCCTCCCGCATCTGAAATGCAGCGAAATATTCATTATCAAATGCAATGGGGTAGTCGGTAATTTCCAGTACCAACTCTTGCCATCCTATAGCTGGGAGATTGATTAGTGCTGTGTCAACAATTTCGGATCCAGCCGGAACAACGATTGCACCAAGGGGCCTTGCTACTCCATTGAGCGTCATCCTAAGCTCGACTTCTTGTTCTTGAGAGCTATAGTTCTCAAGGGTAACGAGTAGTTGGTTTTGTTCGTCTCGGACAGGAACAGGAGTCGACCACTTGGCGTCGGAGATGGTAACATTTGATTCTTGCACAGATCGGACAGGCAGCAGGAGTAGTGATATAGAGGTATCCACAGGAGTCTGAATCTGACTGATGTTCGACTGGAAGTCACTGATTAGATAGCGCTCTACTATGGACTCGGTGCCTCTATCATGAAGTCGATCCATGACTGACATCAGCTGGTCTAAGGACTCGACTTCAGGTGTGATCTTGATTTCATCGATGAACCCGAGGGCCGTTTGTTGGTCTACATAGCGCTGATGTTTTGCTTCCAGGTCATGTGTAAGTATCAGGTATTCGTCGAATTCGGCATGACCATCGATTACTTCTTGTGCCAGATCTTTAGCTCGAGTAAAGAGAGGAACTTCCTCTGAAGTGCTCTCCATCGAAAATGAATTATCCAAAAAAATCTGGACAGATCGACGAGTCGTTGCATCCTTATCTTCTGCCGACAGGAAGGGTTGTGCAAAGGCAAAGATGAGTGCACCGAGAGCCAGGAGTCTGGTCAGCAACACCAGAAGGTTCTTGACTTTATTACGGTTACTGGTTTCCTCTTTGATTTCTTTCAGGAGATGCACATTATTGAAGTAGACCTTCTTGAATCGTCGAAAATGAAACAAGTGAATCAGGATCGGAATGCTCAGAGTAAGCAAGCCCCATAAAATCGCCGGTTGAACGAACTGCATCTGCGCAAAAATAGACCTTCTTCGTTTCTTACTATCTGGGACTCCATACACGATGTATATTGCCTGTCACACGTCATTGTAACTATGAAAATGAACCAGCTATTTCCATTTTTTTCTACCCTCCTCTTAGTAGCGGGGCTCAATGCTCAGCAGATTGATTTGAGTCATTTTGATGGTATCAAAGCCAGAAACATTGGGCCAGCTGGCATGAGCGGCCGAGTCACCGCCATAGATGTCAATCTTTCCAATGAAGAGCAAATCTATGTCGGTACTGCTTCTGGAGGGGTGTGGTACTCGTCCAATGGAGGTGTGACCTGGGAACCCATTTTTGATAAAAATGATGTCCTTTCCATAGGTGCTCTAAAGATCAATCAGTCTAATCCCTCAGAAATCTGGGTTGGAACTGGTGAGGGCAATCCAAGGAACTCACAGAACAGCGGTGGTGGCGTCTATCGCTCTCTTGACGGAGGAAAGACCTGGTCGTTGATGGGGTTAGAAAAGACCAAAGTAATCCATCGGATCCTGATTGATGCCCAGTCTCCGGGTACTGTTTATGTCGGGGCTCAAGGATCGGCCTGGGGTCCACATGCTGAGCGGGGAGTGTACAAAACAACGGATGGAGGAGCCACATGGACCAAATCACTGTATGTGAATGAGCAGACTGGGATCGGCGAGCTCATCATGGACCCAACCAATCCGAAGAAGTTAATCGCTGCGATGTGGGAGTTCGGGCGCAAGCCCTGGACTTTTAACTCAGGAGGAGCAGGATCTGGTCTCTATATCACTCATGATGGAGGTGTGCACTGGACTCGAATCGAACAGAAGGAAGCAGGTCTTCCCACTGGTGACCTGGGACGAATAGGTCTCGCCATTGCACCATCAGCTCCCCATATCGTGTATGCTCTCGTAGAAGCAAAGGAGAATGCGTTATATAAATCCATGGATGGAGGATCAAAATGGGCCAAGGTATCTACAGATCCCAACATTGGTAATCGGCCTTTTTACTACGCAGAGATCTATGTGGATCCCACGAATGAGCTTCGGTTATATTCTCTATGGAGTTATATCTCGATGTCCGAAGATGGTGGCAAAACATTCAAGGTAATCGCTGACTATGGCAATGATGTCCATCCTGATCATCATGCACTATGGATACATCCAACACGGTCTAATTATCTGATCAACGGTAACGATGGTGGTATGAACATTTCATATGATCGAGGTAAGACTTGGCGATTTGTTGCAAATCTACCGGTAGGGCAGTTTTACCATGTTAACGTTGATGATGAGTTTCCGTATCAGGTTTATGGTGGTATGCAGGACAATGGATCATGGGTAGGACCGGGATTCACATTGAAGAGTGGCGATATCACAAACCATGATTGGCAAGAGGTCTTTTTTGGTGATGGATTTGATGTTGTTGCAAAACCCGATAATACCAGATATCTCTACGCGATGTCACAAGGAGGTAATCTGGGCATGGTCGATAAGGTGACGGGACAGACGAAATTCATCCGTCCCAATCACCCTGATTCTGTGAGACTGCGCTACAATTGGAATGCACCGTTGGCTCTGGCGCCTGATAGCGAATGTGGACTATACTATGGCAGTCAGTTCGTGCACTACAGTGCAGACTGTGGACAGAGCTGGACCATCATTTCTCCTGATCTCACGACGAACGATACCAGTAAACAGCATCAAGACGTGAGTGGAGGACTGACCATTGATGCTACTAATGCTGAAAACAATACTACACTGCTGAGCATCACCCCGAGCCCTGTAGATCCACAAGTTGTCTGGACCGGATCTGACGATGGTCGGCTTCACATCACCAGGGATGGGGGCGAAAGCTGGACGGATGTATATAGTAGACTTCCTGGTGCTCCACGATATGGCTGGATACCGCAGATACGTGTTGGTTCGGAGAAGGCAGGAGAGGCATTTGTCGTGGTCAATAACTACCGAATGAACGACTGGAGTGCATATGCTTACCATACCATGGATTATGGTCAGACATGGAGTCGGATCGTAGACGATGGCGATGTGTCGAGCTTTACGACTTCGATAATTCAAGATGTAGAGGAACCTAATCTGGTATTCTTGGGTACGGATTCAGGGCTGTACATCAGTGTAGATAAGGGAAGGAGCTGGAACAAGTGGGACAACGAATTCCCATCTGTTCAGATACGAGATATGGCTCTCCAGTCAACTTTTGGAGATTTGGTTTTGGGGACATTTGGCCGCGCGTTCTGGGTCATTGATGACATCGGCCCATTTCGAGAGTTAGCCCGATCAGCCTACATAAAAAAGCCATTTGATGTAGTGTCTGTATCTCCAGCATATCTCAGCGAACGACGATCCTATCAAGGTATCCGCTTCGTTGGTCAGGCCGAATTTGTTGGTGACAATAAGAATACGAATGCGCACTTTTCCATCTGGATCAACCCAGATGCTGATACTGATCAAGAAGAAAAGCAGGAGACCAAAGAACCCACAGGGAAGGCAGAATCGAAGGCAGAGAAGAATAAGCTTCACTACGCTATTGTAGATATGAGCGGAGATACAATCCGCCGCTTCTCACGTGATGTAAAAGAGAAAGGTCTAATCAGACAATCTTGGAATCTGGAAACAGATGGTACTCGAGGGCCTTCGCGTACTAAGCCTAAGGAGGATGCCGATCTTCCAAGAGGTCTGGATGCATTGCCTGGGAAGTATATGGCATACGTAAGCTATGGCGGTTCTGTTGACAGTATCGAAGTGGAGGTTATGGCTGACCCTCGACTTGACATCACGGAGACTGAACGCGAGGAGATGATCGCCACACGGGATGAATATGATAAACTACTCATGGACGCCAAAGAAGCTTATGACCAAATCGTAGATGCCAAGGAATCGCTCGGTTTAATTGAAAAAATGAGTGATATGCTCTCAGATACGATCAAAACGCAAATGAAGGAGGCGATCAAGACTGAGAAAAAGCAACTTGACGAGCTGGACAAACTCTTTTTCAACCCACAGAAACAGAAGGGGATCCAACGAAATCCTGAGAACCTTATGGCCTACATCGGACGTGCTCGCAGGTATATCGGCACTTCTATCGGAAGACCAGGTCCTAATGCCGCAATAGCCATGTCACAGGCACAGGAAAAATGTAAATCTGTCGCTGATCAAGTTGAGGCTTACATGACTGATGAATGGGCATCGTTTCAGTCAATGGTAGAGGGTACAGACTTCCCACTTTTCAAGAAGGAGTAGAGACTGTTACTTTTGACCCCATGAAAGGATTTACCTATTTCGTTTTAGTAGGAATATTATGCCTGACCTCATGCAGTGGTGGGGGTTCATCCGCGGGTAAGAGTTCCTCGACTTCCAGGATCGGACAAGGAGAGGATATAATCGCCATGACGAATGCCAAGGGCCGAATTCTTACATCGGCTTGCGATCTCGTGCCTGAGGCTACAGTGGCCAGCATCCTCGGTATCCAGCAGGGAGCGTTAGAGCTGAGTGATGCATCTGCTACGGGTGCGAATGCTTCTCACAGCTCGTGTTTCTTCATGTACGATAATGCGGATATACGCGGTAACGGCATTCTACTTCAGGTGATGAAAAATCCACTGGATGTAGCTGAATACCCAGACTATGTGGAGGGGTACATAGAGTCTAAGATCAGTGCCGGAGAGAAAACTGTCGAAGGTGATACTCAACCATTCCGAGAGTTCAATGAATTTGGAGATTCAGGTGCCTACTCATACGGAGCGGGTAAATACTTCTGGCAGATGGGAAACACAGTGATATTGAGCATCGCATTTAATACAAGCCATAGCGAACAAGATCAGCTTAGGATCGCTCGCAGTTTAGCTACTGAGATGACGCAAAACTATCTCAATATCATGGGTGGATAGCTTTGGAGATCAGCCCACATCTGTCTAATGTGATATATTTGCGGCGCTTTACAGACTACTTGCCGGAGTGGTGGAATTGGTAGACACGCTGGATTCAAAATCCAGTGCTGGTAACAGCGTGCGGGTTCAAGTCCCGCCTTCGGTACTTTCTCAATAATCGTCTGGAGCTAAGCTCTCACCGCCCGGTGATCTGACAGCAAGTCTTCGAAGATTCCGCTGGGTTCCCACTTTGACCAATTCTCTTCACGATACTGAAGTCGATCGATAACGATCTTGAGAACTACAGGATTAACTCCCAGTCCGAGATGTGATCCACGAACTTGGATATTTTGGTGGATATCAGAGTTTATCGATTCCATGCATGCTTGCCAAGGCACAACTCCATCTTCTTTCGAGTAGATGGCAGTTGATGGGACCGGAGCTGGACGGGGGATATCTGCGATCAGCTCCTGATCCACAGTTTCTGTTCCTTTACCGTTAGTCAAGATGTTGTAGAGCCAGACAGCGTTATTTGGCCGTTGGATATCACCGAATGGTGATCCCAGCGTGATGACCTGTCTAATGATATGAGGAAGTTCCTTGGCGACCTGGCGTGCGAAGATTCCGCCTAAGCTCCAACCAATCACAGATACCTTTTGCTTGTGGGATCGATACAAACTTTCGCATAGGTTTACCAGCTCATCTAAGTAGTCGGTGCTGGCATAATTCCTACCCAGCCCCCAACCATATCCACTGTATCCGCACTTTTCTAAGTGTGTGCGAAGTGGTTTTGTCGAGATGTCAGTCGCCATAAATCCTGGCAGAACTAACACGGGATGACCATCCCCTTCGTCAGAACAACGACTTAAGGCATTGTATGGATAAAACGTACCCAGTTCGAAGAGAGCACGGTTAATTTCTGTGGCTAACCAAAAAAATGAGGGCTTTCTATGCTCCCCAATTAACTCATGCTCAGCTGACATGACCTCCTTCTTTCTCATACACTCCAGAATAAAATTAGCATTTGCCCCCATAGTCACATATGATCTATTAACATAAATCTCAATGACGGAGTTCTGTATTGTCTTGTGGGTGTCTGTTACCCCCTGATGCAGTGCAAACAGGTCGCTAAATAAAAAAGGGTTGTCCGTTTCGATCCGGACAACCCTTTCAATGATATGTTGGGGATCTTAATTCTTGCTGAATAGAACCTTGAATCTCTTGCGCCCTTCGATGATTTGTCCTTTGAGAGTCTCGAGTGTGTCAAACATCAAGTCTTGCTGAGTTGCTGCCAGCTTGAGTCCGCCTTTCATCGCCTTTTCGGCTACTCCTTGCCACTCTTCTGTTCTCTTGATCGTTCCATCAACCACATCTTCAGATGTTTCGAGAATGAAGTCATTTACCTCTTTAGTAGTCTCTTTGATCTTACCGTAGTTCAGATTGACCTTTACATTCTTAAGATCGAAGGTTCTCTTAGTTTTTGCTTTTGTGTTCTTAGTTGCCATTATGATGTGCTTTATTTTTCTAAATGAATGTTTCTATTGCTGTTTATGTAGTGATTCGCTTCTTCGCCTCTGCTACCCAATCTGTTGGATCCATCATGCGATATCTGGCGTCAGCTTCTGATAAGACAGTTTTGAGGTGATCGACATTCGCATTTGCTAAGTCTTCGATAGAAGAGATTCCTGCATTGTTCAGTAGTTCTTGCATCTTCGGTCCGATCCCATTGATTAATGTAAGGTCTACTTGGGTGCTACTCTTCTTGACCGACTCTTGTATTGTACTCGCTGCATCCGCCACGTCAGTCTTGACTTTCTTGACTGTTTTTCGAGCTGCTTTTTTCACCTTTTTAGTGGTGTTAGCGTCGATGTTTAGCAGGTTTTTGAAGCGGTTAGTGCCACTCTGATATTGATCAATGAGGGATTCGAGCGTATCGAATGCCATATTGATTTGCTTAGCGATAACTGGCTCGCTTTTCTTCAGTGACTTAGCATAAAGCTTCTGCCATTGGGCACCAGTTTTGATTGAGCCGTCGACCATATCTGTGGCCGTAAGGATGGCTTGATCATTGATCTTGGAGATGCGCTCCTTCAGCTGTGGACTTGTTCCTTTCTTTTTAGTTGTTGTTGCCATGCGTACTTCGTGTATTAGATCTTCTCTTTTGTAAGAAGATGACACAAAGATGAAATGGCGAGGTTGCAGCTGAGTTACAACCTCGGAAACCTCTAAAAAACAACTTTGATGAACCCGATCAGACCAGTTCGAACTCGATAGCTTTTTTGACTAATCCTGCGGTATTTCGAGCACTTAATTTGGATAGAAGATTACTGCGATGTGCCTCAACTGTCTTAAGGCTGATGAACAATTGGTTTGCGATCTCCTGATTTGTGTTTTCCTCCATGATTAGATCCAAGACTTCTTTTTCGCGACGCGTAATCTTTGGGACTTGACGCTCTTGAGGTTTGGCTTTTTTATTGTGGTCGAGGAGGCCATTCATGATCGTATTGGTGATCGCCTCGCTAAAGTAGGTTCGCCCAGAAGCCACTGTTCGTATCGCTGTAATTAGCTCTTTACGGCCTGTGTTTTTCAGAATATACCCCAGTGCACCACTCTTCAGGACTTCTGAGATATAGCTCTCTTCATCATGCATGGAGAGGACCAGAATCTTGAGATTTTCCTTGAGCTTGAGGATGCGTTGACAGACTTCGATTCCGCTCATGTCTGGTAGATTGATATCGAGTAGGATGATATGAATTCGATCGAGCAGCGCCAGATCGAATACCTCTTTGCCCTCATGACAACGGTGCACGATATTGATATCCTCTTCTTTAGATAGGATGGACTCTAAGCCCTCTACAAACATCTTATGGTCGTCTACAATGAGAATGTTAATCATGCGGAATCTTATTTTTAGTAATCGAATGTAGCGTCACCCCAATGCGAGTTATATCAGTAGTAACCCTAATTACTGCGCGATCTGAACAACTGAGCTTCGAACTATGATACGATGGGCCATATTGCTTCTCTGCACATGGGTAGGGATGATCTGTTATCCTGGCGACCTAAGGGGAGATGCTGATGGGGCATACCAGGAGAAACTAAGGAGCATTAATGCCAGAATCCAAGAGGCTTATCTTAATGATGACTTCGCAGCAGAGGCATTAGGACACTATGATCGAGCGATGCACAACTTCAGCGTACACCTGCGCGATCAGGATGTCATTTTTGATCTTGTCGAAAGCGCAAAACTCTATAGATACATCAGGGACGATGATGGATTTTACAAGGCACGAATGGCCTTGGCAGGATTCTACATCGAGGAGGACATTTTTCTCGATGAGGCATTAAAGCTAACAGCTGAAGGCTATCAGTACTACAACGAGCAGGGAGACGAACATCGAAAGGCAATGGCAGTGACTCAACTGGGCCGAGCGTATCAACGTAAGTTGGACTATGAGAAGGCACTGATCTATGTCGAAGAAGGGCTGAATGCGAGCATCCAACTGGAGGATCGCTCGATGGAATTGGCTAACAGACTCCTTCTTACCAGAGTGCTCGGGAATCTCGGGAGTGTAGAGAAAGCTATCGTTCAGGGTGACTATATCATCCAGTCCGAACGTGACTCAGAAGTCTACCAATACTCCGCTGAGGCAAGCTATCTCATGGGACAAACGCTGCATATGGATGCGCGACCAGATGAGGCCATCCCATATCTCACCGAGTCTGTATTGCTGAATGATCGGATCAATGATCTGGCATATGAGTCGCACTACCTGCTCAGCAAGATTTATCATGAGATAGCTTGCCTCAGCGGAGTATTGGTAGACTTCTGAGTCACGTTCGGACTGGATGATATAGTCACCCT
>JBCBIX010000069.1:0-14204 GCA_038523965.1 Bacteroidota bacterium | reverse complement strand
CAATCCTTAATAAAGTGGCTCACCATTAAGATTGATATTAGTTAAGTGGTGGCGAGACTAACGTGATTGTTACGGATGTCAAGTCCCTTCTCGTAGATATCGGCAGTAGCATTCTCCAACTTAAGCACGCCACGAGGACATACAGCGGCACATATCCCGCATCCGACACAGGATGCCCTGACGATATCCTGACCTCGCTGAGCATAGGATCTCACATCGATACCCATCTCACAGTAGGTGGAGCAGTTGCCACATGAGATGCATTGGTTGCCATTGGTAGTGATTCTAAATCTGGAGAAAAGTTTCTGCTGGATCCCAAGAATGGCAGCCATCGGACAACCAAATCGGCACCAGACCCGACTTCCCATTAGCGGATAAAAACCTACTCCTACTACGCCTGAGAAGGCAGCTCCAATCAGAAAGCCATAGATCTGCTTAAAGGTGTAGTTGTTAATAAAAAATGCATTTCCACTACCACTAAAGAAATTGATAAGGAGAACAACTCCGATCACTCCTGCGATTCCTAACACGATCTTCTTGATGTCATCCCAGGACTGACGATTCTTATTCATGAAATAGGTGATGAGAGCGGCTTTCCCTATTAGGAGTCCAACGATAATCCATGTAAACATCGCTCTCGTGATATAGTACTGGCTACCATGTCCCAGATATCCATAGACCACAGCGATCGTCATGATCACGGAGAACGCCAATACACTGTGGATGAGCCACCTTTCGACCTTCCAGGCCTTCAGCGACTTATCTGATAAGTGGCGAAAGGGGTCGCCTGCTGTTTCTGCTAATCCCCCACATCCACATACCCAACTACAGTACCAGCGCTTTCCATAGCGATACGTCAGGATCGGAGATACAACGAAGATCATCGCCAAACCAAAAAGCAAGAATGACCATCCCATGATACCAACTGCGCTCATGTTCGCGATGTGCCAGCTATCAAAAAAGTCATAGTCCAGTGGCCACATGTTCTTAAGGTCCTTGTCAAACCACTTTTGGCTATAGTCAGCATTAAGACCCTCGAGTAACTCGGGAATCAAGAAGGCAAAGAAGAGCTGGAAGAACATCACGCTCATCGTACGGATGACCTGGTAACGATTATGTCGATATCGCCAGATAAAGCGCACCCCAAATGTGAGAATTGCGACTGTATAAAGTGTGCCATAGACGAACCATTGGCTGGCGGGAACACCCTTGACAGCTTGTGATAATGGATCGAAAAAGGCCACCAAGCCCGAATTAGAGGCTCCATCAACCCCTAATCCGAGGATAGGAGCGTACCAATATAAAATGACATAAAACCCTGTGAGTACAATACCTAAAATCCATCCGACTACTCCTCGTGACATGGTCCCACTGAACCACACTCCATCATTCTTGATACCCGGAGACTTGGTCTTGAATGTCTGATGAGCAAATCCGATCGTCCCTATGCTTATCAAGGCAATTGAGATGATCAGGAATGTTGGTGATAGGACAGCTTGGATATCGAACGCGGCGATGAGCATGATCAACAGTCCAATACCGCCGACACCTGCCATGACTTTTTGCATGGTTGATGCGAATGGGGGATGGGGATTGGCGATCGACAACGATTTATAGACTTGTGACATGTTGTTGTGTTTTGAATTGGAAGATTAGGATCTGAGGAATGCAAACACTTTATCGAGTCCTCGACTGGACTTGAGTTCAATCTGCTTGCCGGTCTGTTGATTATACGATGTGACAAAGTCCCGCTCATGTCTATGGTAGAACTCTGGATCGAAATGTGCCAACTCCAGATGCTTTACTACTTCTTCGAGAGGTGTCTGTGCAGCGATCCATTTCTCACAAACTTCATGACGGAACCGAACTCCCATCAGGTTGAATCCTGCAATTGTCTCATCGCCGAGATGATACATAAGACGAATACTTTTGTCGCCATCCGGGTGCTCCCAATAGACGGTACCTAAGTTTTCGTCAGGTCGTGCAGGAACGGATCCATATACCTGATACTCGATATCTAAGAACTTGGCAGAATTGAACCATATACCAGGGTCATATGAGACCTCTTGTCCGCAGAGATTATACGCACATGTCTCGCCCATCATCCGGCCAGTGTACCAGATCGCTTCTATTCCACGACGTCCAGGCTTGGGATCTCTGATCTGTGCACAGTCTCCCAGTGCGTAGATGTCGGAGACACTGGTCTGAAGGTGATCATCCACAAGTATCCCTCGATCAGTTTCGATCGGCCCACCCTTAATCCATCCAATGTTAGGACTTACTCCGGGTGTCAGCCCGACGTATCCACAGTCGATTCTTTCGCCAGTCTCCTTTACGATGACTGCCGAGGCCTTGCCATGTCCATCGTCAATAATCTCTTGGAGGTTAACTCCAGTGCGCAGATCGATGTGATGATGTCTGATATGTCGCGTGATCATGGCAGATTCCTCGGCTGGAAGAACATTGTTCCAGTAGCTATCCTCGCGGATTAGGATTGTTACAGGTATGTGACGCGAGTGAAACATCTCAGCCATCTCGATACCGATCAGACCTCCACCTACGATGACTGCTCGATTCAGTCCCTCACTGTGTGCTTCCATATTCTCGAGATCCTGGAGCGAATAGAGCCCAGACACACCTTGGAGATCCTGTCCTGGCCAACCAAACTTGTTGGATTTGGAGCCAAGTGCTAAGACAAGCTTGTCATAGTGGACCTGATGACCTGAGGACATGGTCAACTGCTTCTCATTATAGTCGATGCTGTTTACATGGTCTTTGAGAAGGTTGATTCTGTTTTTCTTCCAGAAGTGATCCTCATATGGCTTGGTGTCCTGGTATCGCATGTGACCCATGTAGATGTACATGAGTGCTGTCCGAGAATAGAAATGCTCTGACTCGGACGAAATCACTGTAATTCGATGATCACTTAGTTTACGGATCCAGCGCGCGCAGGATATCCCACTTATGCCGTTTCCGATGATGGCTATATGCATTGGTTGTCGTTTGTCTCTCAGGAAGATACGAATGAGATTCTACCTTCTGGTTGTAGTACCATGACGAACCTGCTATGGATGCTTAGGCCTGTCCAAAGTGTATTTCTTGCGACATCTCTTGTGCACATTAGAAGGTTAAGAATCTTATTATCAACAGGTTACGAATTACGATAATTGGCTATACTTGTGCTGCAGTAATTGTGGAAGGTCAAATGGCTGATTATTGTGTTAGTGAGTGATTTAACAGAAAATTAGCGCGACTCACATCATGCTCAACCTATCTTAGTGATAATGCGGAAGTTTTACCTCTACATATTTATTCTTATATCAGGAGTTGGATGTAGCCATTCTGCATTGTACGGACAGAAGGCCGTAACTCAAACGAAGGAACTCTCAGACAGGCCAACTATTAAGGTCTATCCCAATCCGGCTCGTGACCACTTCATGCTACGTGTCAATGATGTAGAGGTTGGTGCTGTATCTGTCACCGACATCGTGGGCAAGGAGATCATAAGATTCGACGCGAAGGACGATCACAATTATGATATCTCCATGCTCAACCAAGGGATCTACTTAGTCCGTGTATATGATCGCAAAGACGAGTTGGTCAAAGCGCTACGTCTCAGTAAGTCTTAATCCTCCTTCCTCTTCAATACTGCCACGGATTCGATGTGGCTTGTGTGCGGAAACATATCACAGGGCTTCACTTTCACTAAGCCATAGCTCTCACTCAACAAATTGATATCCCGAGCCTGAGTGGCTGGGTTACAACTGATGTAGACAATACGATCTGGCCGTAGTTCAAGTAGAGTGGTGACAACATCTGCATGCATTCCGGCGCGTGGAGGATCAGTGATAACTACATCAGGATTGCCATACGTATGTGCAAAGCCTGGAGCCAAGACATCCTTCACATCTCCAACTAAGAATGTTGCATTCGTGATCTGATTCATCTCCGCATTGATACGTGCATCATCTATGGCCTCGGAGATGACTTCGATGCCTATGACAGATGCACAGTGCTTTGCCAAGTACAGAGCGATACTTCCTGTGCCAGTGTACAAATCATAGACGACGTCCTCGGGTCGCAGTTTGGCATATGCTAATGCTGTATCGTAAAGCAGTTTTGCCTGATGACTATTCGTCTGAAAGAATGACTTGGGACTAATCCGATACTTTATATCACCTAAAACCTCGTTGATATGTGTCGCACCACCATGGTGTATGGCCGATACATCTGCGAGAGAGCTATTTTTTTTGAGGTTGATGATGTAATACCATGCATCTACATCTGGAAACCCTTGGACAAGTTGATCCATGACCTCCTTTATGGAGTGCTGATCTTCTTCCCCAAAGACTACTGTAACCATCCATTCACCAAGGGTGCTATTCCTGATGATGACGTTGCGCAGAAGGCCTGTGTGGTTTCGGATATCGTAGTAAGACCACTGGTGTTGATCTGCCAAGTATCGCAGTTGGTTACGGATGCGATTAGAGAGGTCCTCCTGCAGATGGCACTTGGTTACTTCTAAAACTTTATCGAATGCACCAGCAATATGAAACCCTAATCCACGGCGGGAGCTGAAGTCTTCCTCTGACTCAATCTCCTCTACGGTGAGCCATCTTTTGGTGGAGAAGGTGTACTCGAGTTTATTGCGATACTCTCGAATGATGGATGCAGATAGGATTGGTTCCACCTTAGACGGATCTTCTTTGGCGATGCGTTGGATGGCATTGCGAACAGCTTTCTCCTTGAGATGGGCCTGGACGTTGTAGTCCAGTTGTTGCCACTTGCATCCACCACAAGTCCCGAAGTGCTCGCAGAATGGTTCTACTCGATCTTTGCTGTGGCTAAGAATCTCGGTCACATAACCATGTTTCAGACCTTTCTTGTTGCGGTGGACGCGCATCTGAACGACATCACCCGGGACACATCCGCCTAATAGAATGACGATTTCACCCTCAGCTGTTTTGCCTACGGCATGTCCCTTGTCGGCGATATCGATGACTTGAATGTCTGAGATGATTCGCTTTCTACGCGCCATACTATCTAATGATCACAAATTCGGTTCGTCGATTCAGTGCTCGTCCTTCATCGGTGGTATTGTCAGCGATAGGATCTTTTTCGCCCATGCCGACGCTAACGACGCGCGAAGATGCGATATCCCTACTAACCAGAGCCATTTTGACGGCATCCGCGCGATCCTGTGAGAGTTGCAGATTGTCTTTGTCAGCTCCAACATCATCCGTATGGCCAAGTATCCGAATGCGGATATCTGAATAGTCAAGAAGGAGGTTGGCCAGATAATCGATTTCAGGTAGGGAGGTCTCCAAAAGCTGGGCGCTTCCAGAGGCGAAGAAGATATTCTCCAGTATGACTGGCGCACTCTTGCTCTCGGGAGAACTTGAGACGATCGGTTCCAATTTGATATCCAGGATGTATGGATCGCTGCCTAATCTGCTTTCGTCATATGAGACATGGTCTGAGTAGAAGACATGGTTTTCGGACTCGATATTGAGCAATGCTTTCTTGCCTACTGGGACTGCGGCTAAAAATTCTCCATTACTATTCGTAGTGAAAGAACTCTTGATCGGAAGCCCTTCTAAATTATCAACATGGATTTTGGCAAGTAGAGGGAGCTTCGATTCACGATTTGTGACACGACCTTTGACATAGGTCATGGCTTCTGGACGAAACGGTTCAGGTAGCTCGAATTGATAGATATCAAGATCGTTCTGCGCTTCACCTTGATAATAATCAGATGCATAGTAGCCGCTACGTCCATCCAAGCTTACGACTAATGAGCCGTCATTACCACTGGTATTGATGGGGCTACCGAGATTTAATGGTGTTGTCCATCCGCCTTCTATTCTGGATGTAACGTATAGGTCATAGCCACCCAAACTGGCGTGACCATTGCTACGGAAGTACAGGGTCTGTCCATCGGGATGGAAGTATGGCGACTCTTCTCCACTATTCGTATTGATCTGATCACCAACATTGCGTGGTGCGGACCAAGTACCATCAGCCTTTCGGCGACTTACGTAGATATCGGATGCACCTCGATTTTGGAGAGGCTGTGTCGTGCAGTAAAAAAGAAGGTTACCATCGGCACTTAGGCTTGGTTGAGATTCCCAGTGCCTGGTATTAATGTTTGAGCCGAGATTGCTTGGTGTAGACCAGGTATTATCTGCTTGTAGCTCTGAGGAGTAAAGGTCACATCCACCATATCCGAAGCGTTCGTTGCAGTGAGTGAATATCAATAGTTTTCCATCTGCAGATATCGTGTGAGCGCCCTCATTCATAGGGGTGTTGACTTCCTCCAACGGGCGTACTTGATAGCCGTTGGAAGTCGATTCTGCGATATAAAGGTCTTCTTGGCGGTTGTCTCGTCGTGTGAAGATGATCTTCTTACCATCCATGGTAAACTGTGATAGATACTCAGCATCTGGAGTATTGATCGTCGAGTCCAGTGGCGATAGTGTGATGTCGTAAGGCCTTTCTAACAGATTCAATCTGAATTCTATCAGGTCTATCTGATCATCTATTTTAGCTGTAGTTGAGGTGTTGTCGGCCGATAAATTTCTGAATATCAAGTAGTTATCTCTCGCTTGTTGATACTCCTCTTTTTTAAAATAGAGCATACCCAGTGTGCCATAGATCTTGGGTTCGCCCTGGTACCCCATGTTCTTTAATCTTTCTAATGTGGTTATAGCGTCCCCAGTTAACTCCAGTTCGACTTGAAGGGAAGCCTGACGTAACAGCAGTGCTGAGTCATCAGGACGTTCACGCAAGGATTCCTTGACTGCCGCAAGTTGTTTTCGTAGTTCATCGTCCGTTTGGTATCTACTTGCGGTAGTAGTGAGTTCAGGCAGTTTTCCCCTGACTGGGATTTCTTCGGTTGTGGAGCAAGATAGTAGGAGACAAAGTGCAGGCAAGAAGAGAAGTGAACTGGAGATATTCATACGTTGTAGATCGTCTGATCGCGATAGTATCATGAGATAATCAGCAGCATAACGGATGAGCCATTGGCCAACATATGTCGGTACCTTTCATCAGGTCAGTATCTATGAGACTCGTTGGATGGGAAGTGATCTCAGAAGTGCTGGACTTTGTCTACCTGGGATAGGTATCCTCGTAGGAGATGGGGTGTATAGCCGGCGTACGAATCTGTCACTGGTCATGCATGAGTATGGGCACATTCTTCAGTTTAGACGAGTGGGTTGGTGGCGATTTTATTTGATTATTGGTCTTTCCAGTTTGTTGAGTGCTGTCAGTAATGGCTTTGGTAGAGGGCATATGAGTCATTGGACAGAGTACTGGGCGAACCACTTGGCGAAGTCTTTCTTTGGACCTGCTGTGTGGACAGAGTGGAGGTATCCTGCTAAGGATATCACTGATCGTACAAAGAAGTGGCTACTTCCTTAACAAGACCTATTGAATTACGGGATAGATCTGAATACTGTGATCCGAAGTAACATCTCCAAAAGAAGCAAGAGCATGCCTATCATTACAAAAGGACGAAACTCCTCACTATATCGCTTATAGGTGGTGATGTCGATCTCTGTCTTTTCCAAGCGATCGATCTCTGCATAGATGGATTCGAGACTTACCTCGTCAGTAGCACGGTAGTATTGTCCACCCGTCATCTCCGCAATCTCAGTAAGGAGGCGTTCATCGATTTCGACGTTGGCCATACCAAACACGTATCTCCCGTCACTTCTGCGGCTGATTGGGCTAAGGGCCTGGCCACGAGAGCCTACGCCGATCGTATAGACCTTTGTATTGAGTTCTTGTGCGATCTCAGCGGCAGTCATAGGTTTGATGTATCCAGAGTTATTTACTCCGTCTGTCAGTAGGATGACCACCTTACTCTCGACTTCGCTATCCTTCAGTCTATTAACAGCTGAGGCGAGACCCATCCCAATGGCTGTGCCGTCCTCCAGTAGTCCACATGACAGTCCATCCAAAAAGTCCTTCACCACTCTGTGGTCAGTCGTCAGCGGACACTGTGTAAAGCTCTCTCCAGCGAAAACCACCAAGCCGATGCGATCATAGGTGCGCTTATCGATGAACTTCTTGGCCACCTCTTTACTCACTTCTAACCGATCTGGAGTAAAGTCTTGTGCGAGCATGCTGCTGCTGATATCCATGATGAGCACGATATCGATCCCTTCTGCTTTGACCTCTTCTTCTTTGAGGGAGAGTTGTGGACGTGCCAGTGCGAATACTAATGCTACGCCAGCGAGAGCTCGGAGCAGAGGCAGATATGGAAAAAGACTCGACCTCAGGGTACGCATATTCTCGATCGGCTTGATTGTGGACAGCGTCATCTTGGGTTGATGTCGCGAGACGCGACGTCGAAACCACCAGATGATCACTGGTAGTAGAGCGAGCAGGTAGAGTAGCTCAGGATTGACGAATTCTATCTGTTCTATCCAATTCACGACTCGTCAGGTACTGTTAGTTTGGTCCGCTGGACAAAATCGACGGCTTCATTCATGAAACTCTCATGGATATTTTCTTCTGGAGTTGCCCTTGCGAATTTGACAAGGTCGGCTACTTGGAGTATTCTCTTAAGTGAGATGACATCTGTGGATTCGATTTCAGTCTGTACAGCCAGGACGATTTCGTCGGTGGTAGATTCCAGGGCCTGAACCTCATATCGGTTTTCGAGGTATTCTCGGATGACATAGGTTAGTTCGGATTGATAGGTTTTGATATCTCCCTTTTGCCAGAGCTGTTCTTCTCGGAGCTGAGTAAGTTTTGACAAGGCGATCTCATGGGCAGGAAGTACAACTTCAGGTTCATCAATGACAGCTACGGGGGTATCCGGTCGACGAGCTCGTTTGGCCCACCACCAGTAGAACAACCCGAGGATGATAGCTGCACCAAGCGCGATGATGTAAGGGATGTAGTCTTCGAGTCGCACTGGTTCTTGTAGAATAGGTTTGATATCCGCGAGGCTCACGCTGTCCTGACTCATCAACCCACCAGGTGGGGCCACAAAGGTCTGCACTTGCTCTTCTCGGATGTATTGATCTTGCTCTCCCGCTATGTCATAGATGACCACTGGCAATACCGCCACGATTTGACCAGGGTCCCAGAGGCGTAATGTGAACCTATTTTCCAAAAGTCGTTTACCGCCAGCGGTAGACTCTCTCCAGCTCAGTTCTTCTCCACCGTAGAAGCCATCATCTCCCGATTCCTGCCATTCACCGAGGTCCACAACCTCAAAGTCTGCGATCTGAGGTACGATGGGCTGAGAGGTATCAACCTGAGCTTTAACACTCGCTAATGCTGAGTAGATACTGTCCAAGAAGTAGTCTGCCACCCCTAACACCTCGGTGCCTGATTCTACCTCGATGCTTAGCGTTAACCCAACTTCGTTCCCGATGATTACTGTATCGGACTCCCAGGCCATAGACACCTCGATCTGACCAAAGAGGTGAGACATCATGATCGCCCATACGCTCAGGAGTAGCAAGTACTTTCTCATTTCCGATTTCTGGATTTGAAAAATCTCATGAGATGCTTGACATAGTCTTCTTTTGTATTGACTGTCAATATGCTCGCTCCATTGCGGCGAAACGAATCAAAGAAATAGTCCGATTTCACCTGAAAGTCGTGTTCGTAGTTTTCTCTGATCCTCGACGAACCAGTGTCTAACAATATTTCCTGATTTGTCTCTGCATCGATGACTTTGATAAGTCCGACGTCCGGCAATCTTGACTCCAAGTCATCATATACCCGGACACCGATTACATCATGTCTACGAGCTGAGATCTTGAGTTGCTGGTGATATTGATCCGTCATGAAGTCTGACATGACGAATGCGATGGACCTTTTCTTAACCACACCATTTAGGTAGGACAGTGCCTCTGCCAGATTAGTCGTTGTTCCAGTCGGCTCGAAGTAGATGAGCTCCCTAATGATGCGTAGGATGTGGTTGCGACCTTTTTTAGGTGGTATGTATTTCTCCACTCGGTCTGTGAAGAGGATGAGTCCTACTTTGTCATTATTAGTAAGCGCGGAGAAGCCCAGTGTGGCACAGATCTCAGTATTGATCTCGCTCTTAAACTGATTCACCGTACCGAAGAAAGACGATCGACTCACATCCACGACAAAGATCACTGTTAGCTCCCGCTCCTCTTCGAATACCTTGACGTGAGGCTCATTGGTTCGTGCGGTAACATTCCAATCGATGTTACGCACATCATCTCCATAAGTGTAGTCGCGAACTTCGCTAAAGGACATCCCTCGCCCCTTAAATGTAGAACTGTACTCACCACTGAACAGATGTTTGCTCAGCTCCTTTGTCTTGATCTCGATCTTCCTCACTTTCTTCAGAATCTCAGCGGTCGACGTCATCTGTAGCGAGGTTTGGTGACATAATTGATGATGTTTTTTTCGCTGACAAAGGAGAGAAAATCGTCGAAGGGAACAGCAATCGACCTCCTCCCAAAAACTGTATTCCAATCAGTGAAGAAAATCAATCCAGTGGGGGATAATGTATAATGCGTAAAGGGCATCTTTTCGATCAAAGAACGCGCGACGGGATCCTCTTTGTAGAGTAGTCTTCTCTTGGCTTCGTCGATATACTTTTTCAAGAAAAAGGAATAATCATAATCGGTGCGAAAGAGATCCTTCAGGCGAAAGAATTGGTCTTTGTTACGATCATAATTGAAAGGAATCGTCTCGACCCTGGAGTGATTATGATCCCTGAATGTCAAGTATCCACATACCAAATCGCGGCTCACCAGTGTCAAGTAGAAGTCTCCATACCGTCTACGCTCGAATCTGGTCGACTCTTGGTCAGGAGGACATTTTACTTGGTCGTATTGCTGCTTCGGCTGCAGTACCGTTTTGATCCATGCACGCCATCGTAAACCTGATAAGTCAGGGTAGGAGAAGGCCTCAAAGTAACAAGGACTGGCATTGCTAACAGTAGCTACTGGTATGCGATGCGCAGATTCTAACCTTTGACTATTCATTACGACATGGTCATTATCAGATCTACCCATAAGGACAGAGCCACTCTGATTTTGACTGGATCTACACGTATCCTGAGTGCATAACAGATCAACCCACTTCAGCATCGTGCTCGCTTCATCTTGGATACAAACATGACTCCGCGATTCATCGATGATCAAAAGACCTCGCTGGTCCTCATCGGCGACTCGATAAATGGCCACCTCTGAAGCCGCAGATACATCCCCAATAGATAGGGCAATCGGTAGTGTTATCTCATAGTCATGGGTTGACCACGACCATGCGGTCTGATCATCATGAACTGTTCCTGTCAATACCCCGCTCACATCAGTATCATCGAATTCGTACAGGAGAACCTCATCCTTGAAAATCTTTCCTTCTAATGGTGTCTGTGTACTATCTGACCCGTAACTGATCCAACCAGTCAGCTCCTCATTCCCCATCTGGTAGCTAAATTCTATCGGCAGAGATCCATCAAGGTAGCCGTGATAGATCTTCGGTTCGCTTGGATCTCCTGGATACAGTTCTACCTGTTGACTCATAGCCACCATGGACTGTCCTAAACAGATGTAAACCAACAGTGATCTCATACTGTCGCTGCTTAGGGTACTTCTACTTTGGATAAGATTTCACTGATGATCGCCTCTTGATTGATATCCTCTGCTTCAGCTTCATATGTCACGCCAATGCGATGTCTCATGACATCCAGGCATACACTTCGTACATCATCAGGTATGACATAGCCGCGTTTGTTTAAGAAGGCGTGAGCTCTCGATGCCAGCGCCAGGTTTATGCTCGCGCGTGGAGATCCTCCATATGCGATCAGTCCTGTGAGGTCGGCCATACCATAGTCTCCAGGCTGTCGACTTGCGAATACGATATCGATGATATATCGCTCCACTTTCTCGTCCATGTAGATCTTTCTGACCACTTCACGGGCTCTCAGGATTTTGGCTGGTGAAGCTACGTTCTGGACCTTTTGGCCTATCGATCCACTGATATTACGCCTGATGATCTCAAGTTCATCATCCTTAGATGGATAACCGATGTTGACCTTGAGCATGAATCGATCTGTCTGTGCCTCCGGAAGGGGATACGTACCTTCTTGTTCGATGGGATTCTGAGTCGCAAGTACCAAGAATGGCTCATCCAATGAGAAGGTTTCACGCCCTATGGTGACCTGTCGTTCCTGCATGGCTTCGAGAAGGGCACTTTGTACTTTGGCAGGGGCGCGATTGATCTCATCTGCCAAGATGAAATTCGAAAAAATAGGTCCCTTACGTACGCTAAAGTCGCTCGTCTTCTGATTAAAAATCATCGTTCCAAGGATGTCTGCTGGAAGCAGATCGGGAGTGAACTGGATTCGATTAAAACTGGCATCGACAATACTCGCTAAAGTCTTAATGGCAAGTGTTTTCGCTAATCCTGGGAGACCCTCCAGAAGGACGTGACCATTCGAGAGTAGCCCTAATAGTAATCGTTCTACCATGTTGTCTTGGCCGACGATTACTTTGGCTGTTTCCTGTCGGATATCATCAACGAAAGCACTATCGATCTGGATCTGTTGATTGAGTGCTTCGATGTCAACTGCGGTCTGTGTCATGTCTGAGTTTCGAGAAGAACAAATAATGAATCAACGGTAAAGCCTTCTGGCTCTGGTGGCGAATATAACTGGTCCCTTAGCGCTCGCTATCCTCACCGATTATGGGTTTAACAGAACGTTTAGAGTCGAATACAGCGGTGTCTACGGGGATGAAATCTGGTCGCGCCGGTATGACTGGCCGGTACAGCGAATCGCGAAGTGGATTTAGTGATAGCGATAGGATGATCGAGTCTGCGAGTTCTTCGGCCAGGCGCAGTGCATCAAGTCGGCACGCCTCCAGACGTTGAGATGAGAATTCGGCCACACGTTTCTCATAGACCTCCATAACTTGACGGTCGATTTCTTCCTGACTTTCCGTACATCCAGGAGAGAGGGTTACACCAACGATAAAGATCATGAAGCATAAACGCATTGGCATAAAGGTATCCGAAAACCAAATTTTGTCTATTTCGAGCATAGTTCTCTTGATTGCTATGATCATGAGTTGCGGGGGCTCTGCTCAAAATGATGCGGGCTGTCTACAGATCTCCCCTAATGAGGCCAACCGCATAATCAAGGAAGACGCTGTACTTATCGTGGATGTCCGAACTCCAGCTGAAGTCGAAGATGGTATGATCGATGGGGCGATACATATGGATCTTCGGGCGGATGATTTTTCTGATCGAATCACTTCTCTTAAGCGGGATGAACGCTATATCGTCTATTGTCAAAGCGGAAAACGAAGTATGAAGGCATGTATGATCATGAGTGAAATGGGCTTCACCGACGTACGTAGTGTGGATGGTGGCTACGAAGATCTGAAGTAAAGACTACCGGCGGACAACTCGGAATCATGCTCATGGATGCTCAGCTAACCCTCCTGATAACTGGTTTTGTTTCCCTTTTGATGGGTGCCATAATCACCTATTTAATTTTCAGGGGTATAAGTGTCTCTCGCAGCACTTATGACGCGCTTAAAGACAACCTTGCAATCGTCAAAAACGACCTCGACACTAAACTGGCCTTAGAACACGAGATGAGGACAAGACTACAGAATTTGTCATCGCAGCTCGATGGCGAGAGGGAGACTAATCGGAAGCAGCAGCAATCGATATCAGCACTTCATGCCTCCTCTCAGCTCTTGGAGGAACGGGTCAAAGAAGAAAGAGAGACTAACCTAAGTCAACAACAGAACATTGATTACGGTAATCAGCAGATCCTACACCTTAGAGCAGAACTATCTAAAGTTGAAACGATCAAATCAAGTCTCGAAGAAAAGATCCAACAGCAATCCGTAGAATTCGAGGCAGCACGCCAGAAATCACTTCTTGAATTCGAAAACATCGCTAATCGGCTCTTTGAAGAGAAGAGCAATGTGTTCACGAAACGGAGCAAGGAAAATATCGAACAGCTGCTCAGCCCACTCCAGCATAACCTCAAGGAGTTCAAAAAGAAGGTGGAAGAAACCTATGATAAGGAGTCCAAAGAGCGGTTTTCTTTAGAAGGTAAGATCACTGAACTGGTAGCGCTCAACCAACAGATTAGCAGGGATGCTACAAATCTTACCAATGCACTCAAAGGACAGTCGAAGACGCAGGGCGACTGGGGTGAAATGCTCTTAGAGTCGATCTTACAG
>JBCBIX010000068.1:14174-14359 GCA_038523965.1 Bacteroidota bacterium | reverse complement strand
CAGCCAAATTTTCTAATCAAGAAGATTGCAGTCGTACCTCCAACGAGCTGTTCACCGCACCAGCTAACTGTCTACCATGTGACATCAGCGCTGTCAACTTCGTCAGTCGAACTGATTGCAATCCAGCTTCCAATACGTACTCGGCTACCGTCAAGGTAACTTATGCCAATCCTCCCGCTTCTGGA
>JBCBIX010000068.1:0-14074 GCA_038523965.1 Bacteroidota bacterium | reverse complement strand
ACCCTACGGGTGAACAACCAGTCATTTGAAATCACCGGTAGCCCTCAAAACGTAACACTCACCAATCTTACCGCTGATGGTCAACCCGTCGGTATCTTCGCTGACTTCTCCGCCGATACTGACTGTGCCATCTCCGTCGCAGGTGTATTTCAAGCTCAGGATGATTGTACTCCGCAGTGCGCCATTTCTAATCTCGAAGCTGGAATACAAACACGCTGTGTCGCCGATGACAACACCTATTCGCAGCAGGTCATCGTCACCTATGCTAATCCTCCTGCAGATGCACGATTAGATGTGAATGGGCAGTTGTTTGACCTCACTTCGAGTCCACAGACTGTAACACTCACAGGACTCGATTCAGATGGCGCAGCTGTCAATGTCACAGCCAAATTTTCTAATCAAGAAGATTGCAGTCGTACCTCCAATGAGCTGTTCACCGCACCAGCTAACTGTCTACCATGTGACATCAGCGCTGTCAACTTCGTCAGTCGAACTAATTGCAATCCAGCTTCCAATACGTACTCGGCTACCGTCAAGGTAACTTATGCCAATCCTCCCGCTTCTGGAACCCTACGGGTGAACAACCAGTCATTTGAAATCACCGGAAGCCCTCAAAACGTAACACTCACCAATCTTACCGCTGACGGTCAACCCGTCGGTATCTTCGCTGACTTCTCTGCTGATACTGACTGTGCCATATCCGTCGCAGGTGTATTTCAAGCTCAAGATGATTGCACTCCTCAATGCGCTATTTCTAATCTCGAAGCTGGGATACAAACACGCTGTGTCGCCGATGACAACACCTATTCACAGCAAGTCATCGTCACCTATGCCAATCCTCCTGCAGATGCACGATTAGATGTGAATGGGCAGTTGTTTGACCTCACTTCGAGTCCACAGACTGTGACACTCACAGGACTCGATTCAGATGGCGCGGCTGTTACTGTTACAGCCAAATTTTCTAATCAAGAAGATTGCAGTCGTACCTCCAATGAGCTGTTCACCGCACCAGCTAACTGTCTACCAACAAATTGTCTTCAAATAATGTCGACACATGACCCTATAATCATTAACGAGGAGGATCGAGGCACCTATGTCTCTGTTATTAACTACACTGAAAATAAGGCTATTGAAGATATAAATATTAATGACTTGGTAATTCAGCATAGTTGGGTTTCAGACCTTGTCATGTCGCTAACATCACCAGAAGGTACAACCGTCCAACTTTACAACTCTGTAGACTGCCAAGACGATAATATCTCAATAAATTTAGATGATCGTCACGAAGCTTCATTTGACTGTCCTCCAAATGGAAATTATAACCCTATTGAAGCGTTAGCAGAATTCAATGGTCAAAACTCAAAAGGAAATTGGACTCTGACAGTTGTCGATGGTGCGGCTGGAGATGGCGGACAGATTGATTCTTGGTCTCTTCAGATATGTGGTGATGAGCAACCTCTTCCCCAATGCAACATTACATCCCTCATCGCTGGAGAACAATCCGCTTGTGATCCTGACAAGGATAGCTACTCACAAGAGGTAATTATAGAGTACAACAATGCACCAATTACAGGCCAGCTTGTTGTTAATAATCAGACATTCTCCATATCGGGCAGCCCTCAGACGATCCTTTTAGATGGACTACAAGCTGACGGACAACCTGTTAATGTCTCAGCCTCTTTCTCCGATGTAACTACTTGTGAGGTGTCTACGAACTCGGTTTTCATCGCTCCTCCAAGTTGTAAAACTGCACCCGATGATTGTGGGGACTACAACCTCAATGTTGCCGGGATGTCAGATGGGATCTATAGTTCTGATAACCAGATGTTGCTACGAGGATCTATTTCTGCAAATGCAAACCTTATCTTTAATGCACAAAACGGATTTGAAATTCAACAAGAATTCCAGATCGATACATCGTCAAATGTTCAGTTCGTGATCAAACCGTGTTCCAATGAATAGTTACGTCCAAAAACGTATCTTACCCCTTGCCGAATGGAGCCATAATTTGGCTGCTTGTAAGTAGATCCTTTAATTCAAAACAGAGATATGACCACTTCGACTTTTTTCACGTTTGTAGGAGATCAATGCGGGAGAGCTGAAGAAGCTATTAACTTCTACACCTCAATTTTTCCCAATTCTAAGATTGAGAAGATCACCAAATATGGCGAAGGAGAACCTGGTGGCAGTCCAGAACTCGTGAAATTCGCCACTTTCACTCTAAATGGAGTCCGATATATAGCATCTGAGAATAACTATAAACATGCCTGGTCTTTTTCTCCTGGAGTATCGATCTATATAGAAAGCAGTTCAGCAGAAGAGATCCGATCCTTCTACGAGAAACTTTCTTCAGATGGAGGACAAGTGATGGTTCCATTGGATGATTACAGCTCCAGTGAATATGGATTGGGGAAGCTATTCGGATGGTGCGCTGATAAGTTTGGAGTATCCTGGCAATTTAATTATGTAGATTGAGGCCTTCCGTCTTCTTAAGGAGTGCTCGTGAACAGCGACATTTTTGAGATTTAGGTGGGCAGACTTACTCTGTTATTTGGTTTGAAGTAAACTCTGAATCCATTCAGAGGACAAAAGAGCCATCGTAAGTAAGTAGGAGAACACATCAGAAATCCTCATCATTACAGTTCATCTTCAGTGGAATCATGTCGGACAAAAAAGTGATTTTTTCGATGGAAGGCGTCTCTAAGACGTACCCCCCGAATAAGCAGGTGCTTAAAAATATTTGGCTCTCCTTCTACTACGGAGCCAAGATCGGCGTACTTGGACTGAACGGTTCGGGTAAGTCAAGCCTCCTAAAGATTATTGCTGGATTAGAGACCAACTTTGAGGGCAAGGTCAGCTTCGACAAAGAATACAAAATCGGCTACCTCGAACAAGAACCACAACTCGACGAGTCTAAAACCGTCAGAGAGGTGGTCCAGGAAGGGGTCCAGCATATCGTCGACCTCGTCAAGAATTATGAAGCCGTATCCGCTAAGTTGGCCGAACCCATGGGTGACGATGAGATGATGAAAGTCATCGAGGAGCAGGGCGAACTTCTGGAACAAATGGATCAGATGGGTGGCTGGGATCTCGATCACACCCTCGAAGTGGCCATGGATAGCCTCAGATGCCCTCCAGATGATGCCAAAGTTAGCGTCCTCTCTGGTGGTGAACGTCGACGAGTTGCGCTATGCCGACTTTTGCTTAGTAAGCCAGACATCCTACTGCTCGATGAGCCAACCAACCATCTGGACGCAGAGAGTGTACACTGGTTAGAGCAGTTCTTGAAGTCATTCCCTGGTACCGTGATTGCTGTTACCCACGATCGATATTTCTTGGATAATGTGGCAGGATGGATCTTAGAACTCGACCGCGGTGAGGGTATTCCATGGCAGGGCAACTACAGCTCATGGCTCGAACAAAAGGCTAATCGACTGGCTCAAGAGGAAAAAGCCGAATCAAAGCGCCAGAAGATACTAAAGCGCGAATTAGAATGGTCTCGCATGAATGCCAAGGGGCGCCAGACCAAAGGAAAAGCACGCCTGAACGCCTATGATGCCATGTCCAATGCCGAGGTGAAGGAAAAAGAAGCCTCATTAGAGCTTTACATACCTCCAGGTCCACGACTTGGGGACACAGTCATAAATGTCTCTGGCTTAGTTAAATCATACGACAAAAGAGTGCTAATCGATGGTCTCGACATGTCGATTCCTAAAAATGCTATCGTAGGAATCATCGGACCAAATGGAGTGGGAAAGTCAACACTTTTTCGAATGATTATGGGTGAGGAAACTCCAGATTCGGGTCAGATCGAAATCGGTAGCACAGTACACCTCTCCTACGTGGATCAATCCCACAAGGACCTGGATCCTGACAAGACCATCTATGAAGTCGTAAGTGGAGGATTAGATAATATCACCATCGGAAATCGAGAAATCAATGCGCGCGCATACGTCAGTAAATTCAACTTCGCCGGTAGTGATCAACAGAAGAAGGTCGGAGTCCTCTCTGGTGGAGAACGAAATCGACTACACCTCGCGATCACTCTCAAAGAAGGGGGTAACGTAATGCTCCTCGATGAGCCCACCAACGATATTGATGTGAACACCTTAAGAGCATTAGAAGAGGCCATCGAAAATTTTGCAGGCTGCGTCCTACTGATCTCTCACGATCGTTGGTTCATCGATCGATTAGCGACACACATATTAGCGTATGAGGATGAGGGAGAAGTGGTCTTCTTCGAGGGTAATTATAGTGGATACGAGGCAGCCAAGAAGGAACGACTTGGCGACATAGCTCCTAAGCGACCACGGTTCAAAAGCCTTTTATAACACCGCTACGCACTTTCGACGGTCACACTGTGTCTACACGTGAATACCTCATCGGGAGCCAACAGGACAACACCTGGTTTGTCGCGAAATTCTCCATCGAAATTTTCAGGATCAGCATGTCCGTACCATGGTTCAATACACACGAATGGGCTCTCGCGACTTTTGGACCAAATACCCAGATGCGTAAAACCTCCGAAGGAAACCGTTAGCGAAGGGCGACCATTCGGACCAACAAAGGATACACTATCGCTCTTCAGATCACTTAGAATTAATGCGTCCTCGTCAAACAATTCATCCTCTATGGTAAGGGTCGTGGCATTATCCAAGATCATTTTGGTCTTCTCTCGAAGTAAACCAGCTTCACTCAATAAAGGGCTGTGTTGATCCTCTGGATCTGAAAACACCAACTTATAATCAGACCGTTTCTGGTCACCATAAAGTGGACAATTGAATGCGGGATGACCTCCAATCGAGAATGGCAAGTGTTCCTCACCATCAGTAGTCACTTCGTAATCGATGTGGAGCGTATTCTCATCCAGCGAGTAGGTCACTAACAACTCAAAATCAAAAGGATAGGACTTGATAGTCTCGTTATCGGATCGCGTTGCATAGGTTACACGATCTACTGATTGTTCGATCAGCTCAAACTCACGATCACGGACGATTCCGTGCTTTTGCATTGGATATTTTTGCCCATTGACTCTGATTATGTCATTTCGAGTAGCACCTATCACTGGAAATAGGATGCAGCTGTGTCGGCCCCAATATGTAGGATCTGCCTCCCAGAGATAGTCCAACCCGGTTCTTATGCTTCGCAGTCTTGCAAACTCTGCTCCTTTCTCCTGTATACCCGCCTGGATCAGGTCATTCTGAATGGTTATCATAAATCTTACGGTAGTAATTCGTAAAAGTGTCCTGAACTAAAAGTAGAATTACTGTTGTTACCTACAAGGTTTAAACAAAAGTTCAAATTCATGCTCTCAAAGGTTATCCAAGATGCACTCAACAAACAAGTAATCGTTGAAGCACAATCATCACAAGTTTATCTCGCTATGGCCTCGTGGGCTGAGATCCAGCCAGGCATAGACAATGTGACCCAATTCTTTTACCGACACAGCGACGAGGAGCGGATGCATATGCTTAAGCTGATTCACTTCATTAACGAGAGAGGTGGATTCGCTGTCGTGCCACCATTGGAACAACCAGCGCTAACCTACCCTTCTCTAAACCATGCGTTTAAGGCATTGCTAAAACATGAGATCTATGTATCCCAAAGCATCAATGATCTTGTTGGTATTGCTTTGGATGAGCGGGATTATGCCACCCATAATTTTCTCCAGTGGTATGTCGCCGAACAGATCGAAGAAGAAGCACTGGCGCGCATCTTAAACGATAAGCTGGAACTCATCGGGGATGACAAGGGAGGTTTGTACCTATTCGATCAGGACATTCTCAATGTGAATGTGGCCGGATCATAAGTTCAGAATGAGCCCCTGACGGCTACAATGATGTTACGGCCAGGGGCACTAACACCAGATCCAAAAGATCTATAGTGCAGATCGGTGATGTTCTCCAGACCTACGTCGATCTGGAGATGATCGGACAACTGATAATTGGTGTAGAGATTCCACGTCGACCACCCCAGACTTCCGATCGGTGTTGCCAGATCTGGGTTATCAACTGATCCACCGAAGTCGTTAATATCCTTTGCGACGTTATAGCGCCATATGAGTTCGAGGTTCCATCTGTTTGTTTCCATCGACGCTGACAAATGGCCATACGTAGGTGGAATATGAGCTAATGGTGCGGACCTGCCAGGATCCAAGAGCTCTTTCCCGATGGTCTTGTTGATGCTTCCACTAAGTTTCGCCGTCTGACCCAAATTGACTGCTGCATTAAGACTGTAGCCGTAGATTTCTGCTTGTTGAGCATTTTGATTTTGTACGATCCGTAGTTGCTCACCTTCATTAATCCAGATGGATTGGCCGTTTGGTCCAAGTCCATCTTTGCGAAGGATGGCATCGTCCAGTTTTGTGTAAAATACAGTACCATCCACCCTCCAGCGATCACTAAACTCATGACCTAAGCCGAGCTCAATGTTCTGCGATCGCTCTGGCTTCAAGTTCACATTAGGAAAACTGATTTCATTGGCGTTGATTCTAATTTTACTTAGATCGTCAATATTCGGTGCTCTGAATGCCGTAGAAATCATCAGTCGACTTTTCCACTTTGGAGCGAAATCCCAGTTTGCTCCTACTGACCACGTGAGCGCGGAAGTAGAACCCTCTATCCCTTCATAAAAAACATCTGGCCAACTTACAGGATCGTCACGATCATATAAAAGCTCATATCGAATACCACTGTATCTTAATCCAGCGAGATATCGTAGCGATCTCGATCGGCTCTGTCCAGATAGCGTTATGTACCCACCTAATGTGGTGTACCTGTTAGCTCCACTCGCATACCTGGTGAGAACATTGGACTCGCGATCTCCGGTAATGATGTCTTCATTCGTAGCGGTGCTGGAGATACTATTGTACTGGAGATCAGTGCCGTATGTAAGACGAATCAATTCAGTGATCTCTTTGGAGGCATCCACTGTGAGTGAACTGACATGAACATCTTCCCTTTGGTGGATGCGCTGAGTGGATTGCCAGAGGCGCGTTATCCGATCCTCATCGATACGTTGCAGCGCCCCGATAATTGTTAGATCATCGAAAAAGATGTTGTCTGCATACTGTTGATATTCTAAGCTTGTAAGCCATCTGTTCTGAGGGCCATAGTCCCACTCAGCCCATCGTAATACGTCTCCTTTTAATTCTGATAGGTTGTCATATCGAGGGATATCGCTGCTCGTAGAGTACTGGATGTTAGCTTTGAGATGGTGATTCGCCGATGGAACCCATGAGAATTTTTGAAGAAGATCAAGTTGACCATATCCTGTGCCAATCTGAATGTTTGGATTGGGATTCCTCGAAATGACATCCTCGTTTCCAATTCGATCCTGGAACAAGAGACGCTTACCGAAATCAGGAAATCGACTGTCTCGACGCGATCCACTCCGCAAATCGTCAAAGTCAACTGCAGTAACACTGGTTAACGATCCGAAGCTCTGTCCACCTACACTGTAATCGACATGCATAGCTCGCTCCTGATTAGCAGAAGAATAGCGCGAGAAAAAATTGACTTCTGATGCCTGACGTCCGATCGCGGGATCCTTGGTATCGAAGCTCACTACCCCTCCGAGTGCGTCACTACCATAGGCCAGACTATTGGGGCCAAAGATTACACTCAGCTGGTCCAATACTGATGCATCTACGGTGATAGCATTCTGTACATGTCCGCTGCGATAGATGGCATTGTTCATTCTGACACCATCCACCACCAAGAGCACCCGATTCGCTTCGAATCCCCGTACTAAGGGGCTTCCCCCTCCCATCTGAGATTTTTGAAGATAGATATCTGCGTGTTGGGCCAACGCATCTGCGGACGTCTGAGCATTGGTCGATGAGATTTCCTTCTGGGTGATGGATTTGATCTGATATGGGATATCATCCTGCAACACTCCGCGTCTACCGAAGATGACGATCTCTTCCATTTGAAGATCATCTACCATGAGTTGTATCGTGTCAACACCTTCAGTGAGTCGAGAGTAGAAGATCTCCTCTGATTTGAATCCCAAGATTTGGACTTGCAACAGCGGATTACCACTGACTCCAGTTAAGATGATCTGACCGTTACCATCTGAGATCTCATTAATCTCGTGATCGTCAGTGTAGCAGAGCGCTCCTGATACGGGTATACCATTTTCATCCACAAAAGTGACTACCTGGGAATACAGCCCAATACTTGATAGTAGGGTAAGACTAAGCGCGAGGAAGATAGATTCCAAAGGTTGTACCCTCATTAATTCGCGATTGCTTGACAAAAATCTTCCCTTTGTGATAATCCTCTATGATACGTTTGGCGAGGCTCAAACCGAGCCCCCATCCTCGTTTTTTTGTGGAGAACCCTGGACGAAAGACCTCTTTGAATTGACCAGATGGGATGCCCTTGCCCGTGTCTGCGATGTATATTTTCACTTGTTCGACAGTACTGTCTACTGTTGCAGTGATGCTTCCTTTTCCATCCATCGCATCGAGTGCATTTCTAATTAGATTTTCTAATACCCAGCTGAATAGGTGTCGATTGACATTGATCTTAAGAGAATCAGCATTTTCTGGAAATGCGAATGTAACCTTGCGCGATGCTCTACGTTTCATGTAGTCTTTAATTTCATCAAGTTGATCATATACGTTGGTTTGTTCTAACTCTGGATCCGATCCAATTTTACTAAACCGATCAGCGATGAGATCCAATCGATCCACATCTTTTTCTAACTCTCCGATGACCTCAAGTTGATCTGGCTTCTCTGCATTGTACTCCTTCAGAATGTCCATCCAGGCCATCATGGCACTGATTGGAGTACCCAGCTGATGCGCCGTTTCCTTTGCTAATCCAGCCCATACGCGATTCTGCTCGGCGCGTCGAGCGGTATCCACCAGAAAATATCCCAATGCTACAAACAGACTGAGTAAGATCAGTTGTACCAGTGGGAACAATTTAATGTAAGAGTACAGCGGTCCATTAAATATGAGAATCTCGATATCTTTTGCTGCACCTGTACCTTTGACGGGTTGCTGTCCATCGGCTATTGCAGATTCAAATTTATTTTTCAAAAACGTCTGCAGAGTGTCTCGACGGTCTCCCCAATTATTTCCTGAATATTTATAAGGATCTTTATAGATCACTGGAAGGCTAAACCCTTGTAAAATTTCATTTTCAAAAGTGATATCGTCCTCATTACTCTGCAGGTCGGAGAAGTCGGCTATGGTACGTTGTGCGCGCAGGTAGAGTTCCCGATTTTGCTGTTCGCGGACAGCAAGCTGGTCGGCCAGATAGTTAGAGTAGACGAAGGTCACCAACATGATGATGATCGCCATGATCCCGGTGACCCACTTCCAGGTCGACTGTGATAAGAACGAGAGCATAGTTAAGTAAAGGTAGAGGAACGAGACCTTACGGAAGGGTGTTGTTCATGTAGTACTGAGCAACCCAACTGATCTCGCTTACAAGCCTCACCTTTGCATACGTATGACAACTCAAGCCGACATTCGTCTTCTCTCCCCTGAACAGCTCAAAGATGACCTTGCTGCTATGGGACAACCATCTTACAGAGCACAGCAGATCCATGAATGGTTGTGGGTCAAAGGTGCGACCTCATTCGAGCAAATGACCAATCTCAGTAAGTCGCTACGAACCAAACTGCAGGACGAATATATCATCCAAGCGATACAGGAGGATCTGGTACAGCATAGCTGGGATGGCACTGTAAAAATGCGCTACCGTCTTCACGATAATCACCGGATCGAATCAGTACTTATCCCCGTAGAGGATGATCGACGATATACTGCTTGTGTATCTTCTCAAGTCGGATGCAGTCTATCGTGCAAGTTTTGCGCTACTGGACAGATGAAACGAATGCGCAATCTGGAACCTGGCGAGATCTATGATCAGGTCAAGCAGGTAAATCAGGTCAGTATCGATACATATAATCACCAACTCACCAACATCGTCTACATGGGCATGGGTGAACCACTGTTGAACTATAAACACGTCATGCAGAGCATTGACCTCATCTGTAGTCCTTCTGGTCTTGGTTTTTCTCCGAAAAGAGCTACGATTAGTACTGCCGGAATTGCGAAGATGATCGAACGCCTGGCCGTTGATAATGCGAAGGTAAAACTGGCTCTATCATTGCACGCAGCGGATGACGCAAAGCGAAACGAAATCATGCCGATCAATGAACAGAATAACCTTGACATCTTGATGAAGTCTCTCAACTTCTATCACAAGACCACTGGAAATAAAGTCAGTTATGAATACATCACCTTCAAAGGCTTTAATGATACAGAGCAGGACGCCAAGAACCTGATCAAACTCTGCAGTCACTTCCCGGTACTTGTGAACATCATCGAGTACAATCCGATCGACGGTGTTTCCTTCGAGAAGAGTGATCCCCTGACTATAGACGAGTTTGCGTCCCGACTTAGATCTGCAGGAGTGATGGTCACCGTCCGCAAGAGTCGGGGCAAGGACATTGATGCCGCATGTGGCCAATTGGCGAATAAAACGGCCTGATTAGCCCTGATTTCGGAACAATGTTTCACAAAAAGCTCGACTCAATTTAGATCCTTTCGACGCCCGATCATCGTGTGATAGCAAGTCCAGTAATTGTCTGAACTTTGTTTATACTTTCTTGTATAAGATTAATACAGAGTGACAACCGAATGAGTGAATTACAGAGTACAGTGGCAGAGTTGAGTCCATCCATGCAAACTCTCGAGGAGCATACGAGAAGTGATTACAAATATGGGTTCACGAGTGACATTGAAACCGAGGTTTTTGCCAAAGGTCTTGATGAGGGTGTAGTGCGTGCCATAAGTGCGAAGAAGAATGAGCCAACTTTTCTGACAGAATGGAGGCTAAAGGCGTTCAGACACTGGCAAGAGATGACCGAGCCAACATGGCCGAAGGTGGACTATCCTCCGATCGACTATCAGGATATCATCTATTACGCTGCGCCAAAGAAAAAGCCTCAGTACGAGAGTCTCGACGAGGTAGACCCTGAGCTTTTATCGACATTTAATAAGCTGGGTATTCCGCTTGAAGAGCAAAAAGTATTGGCCGGAGTAGCCGTCGACGCAGTCATCGACAGTGTTTCAGTTAAAACGACTTACAAAGAGAAACTGAGTGAATTAGGTATCGTCTTTTGCTCGTTTAGCGAGGCAGCTCAAGACTATCCCGAACTCGTTGAGAAATATCTCGGAACCGTTGTCCCATACACAGATAATTATTTCGCAGCGCTGAATTCTGCTGTTTACAGCGATGGCTCATTCGTGTATATCCCGAAGGGAGTTAGGTGTCCGATGGAGTTATCTACCTACTTCAGAATCAATACTGCAGATACAGGCCAGTTCGAGCGAACCCTAATTATCGCAGAGGAGGGCAGTTATGTCAGCTACCTGGAAGGTTGCACGGCGCCGATGAGAGATGAGAACCAACTACATGCAGCCGTTGTAGAATTGGTTGCCATGGAAGATGCTGAGATAAAATATAGTACTGTACAGAACTGGTATCCAGGAGATAAAGATGGTAAAGGTGGGATCTACAACTTCGTCACCAAGCGAGGCCTTTGTTCGGGAAACAGGTCAAAAATCTGCTGGACACAAGTAGAAACAGGCTCCGCTATTACCTGGAAGTATCCGAGTTGCATCCTCAAGGGAGATAGTTCAATAGGTGAGTTCTATTCTGTCGCCGTGACGAACAATAAACAACAGGCGGATACGGGTACGAAGATGATCCACATCGGAAAGAACACGCGAAGTACCATTATCTCGAAAGGGATATCTGCAGGGACAAGTGACAACAGTTACCGGGGACTTGTAAAGATTGGAAAGAGAGCCTCGAATGCGCACAACTTTTCGCAATGTGATTCACTACTTATGGGCGATCGATGCGGAGCTCATACATTCCCATACTTAGAAATTGAAAATAATACCGCCAAAGTCGAACACGAGGCGACGACATCTAAGATCGGCGAAGACCAGCTATTTTATCTACAACAAAGAGGCCTCAGTGAGGAGGACGCCATCAACATGATCGTCAATGGATATTGTAAAGAGGTGTTTAATGAACTTCCAATGGAGTTTGCAGCTGAAGCTCAAAAACTTCTTGCAATCAGCTTAGAAGGCAGTGTTGGTTAATTAAAATAGAGCAGTATCAAAACGTCCTTTGCCCTGGGTTATATCTGTGCCTCAGATCAATGAAAATACATAACCTATCATCATGCTAAAAATATCTAATCTACATGCGTCCATAGAAGGAAAGCGCATCCTTCAAGGACTCAATTTGGAAATCAATCCAGGGGAAGTGCATGCCATAATGGGTCCAAATGGATCTGGTAAAAGTACATTGGGTAATGTACTGGCAGGACGAGAGGAGTATGAAGTAACAGGGGGATCTATTACCTACCAAGGTGAGGACTTGTTAGATATGGACGTAGACGAACGCGCTCATGCGGGGCTCTTCATGGCCTTCCAATATCCGATTGAGATCCCAGGTGTGAGTAATGCTAATTTTCTCAAAGGTGCCATTAACTCAGTTCGTGAGGCACGTGGATTGGAAGAATTGAAACCTGTTGAAATGCTCAAATTACTTCGATCCAAAGCTCAGATGCTGGGTATAGATGAGCGATTCCTCAAACGATCGCTAAACGAGGGTTTCTCGGGTGGAGAGAAGAAGCGTAACGAAATGTTGCAAATGGCCCTACTCGAACCTACACTGGCCATCCTCGACGAGACAGATAGTGGACTGGATATTGACGCCTTGAAAATCGTCTCAGATGCCGTCAATCAGCACAGAAATCCAGATCGAGCATTCATTGTCGTGACGCACTATCAGCGTCTGCTAAATTATATCGTGCCTGATTTCGTGCATGTGCTATACAATGGTAGAATCGTGAAATCCGGCGATAAGAGCTTGGCACTACGATTAGAAGATGAAGGGTACGACTGGATTAAAACTGAGGTCGAAACAACAGTAGCATAGGTTCACTCAATGCTTAGAATTAGAATATGCCAGCTACAAGTACAATAGAAAAGATGGATGCTACAACGTGGTTTTCTACTCTGTTTAGTGCCTACGAGTCTAATCTGAATGGTCATCGAGATCACCCACATGCTCAGTTCAGACGAGCGGGTTTTGATGCACTCGTTGAACGCACTTTCCCTACTCGCCGAGATGAAGACTGGAAGTATACAGGTCTGACAAAGGTTCTTGCAAACAAATATCAAGAGGGCAAGGCTGTTGAGTTAAGTGATGAACAACTCGACAATTTGACCATCCAGGGTTTCGACAGTCTTAAATTGGTGTTTATAAACGGAGTTCTCTCAACGAATGTAGAAGACCTTCCTCTTCCAGATGGATTACGAATTCTTCGATTAGAAGAGGCATTTTCCGAAGGGGAGCTCTCCTCATGGATTCAATCTCAATCGTCATATGAAGGTGGAACGACCAAGAATACTTTTGTACAGTTGAATCAAGCATTCGGGCAGGAGGGTGTCGTAATTATAGCTGAACCCAATGCTCAATTTACTCTTCCCATTGAACTATTGTACATCAACTCAGTAGGTACGGAGGAGTCGCATTTTAGCAATCCACAAGTTTTTGTCCATGCTCAACGAGGTGCATCATTCTCGATCATCGAGCGATATGAAGGTCTGGATGATGAGGACGTCTACCTGACCAATACAGTTAATCGAATCTATGTCGAGGAGAATACCCATTTGCACCACTATCGGTTGCAATTAGAAAGTTCATCCGCATATCAAATCAACAGTACATTCGTCCAGCAGGACAGAAGTAGTACATACAGTTCTTACAATTTAGATCTGGGAGGAGGCATAGTTCGCAACAATATCTCAGCACTGAGCAAAGGAAGCGGCACAGAGACCAATCTGTTTGGCACGTATGTGATCAATGGAACTCAACACGTCGACAACCAAACGTTCATCGATCACGCCGTTCCTCACTGCGTCAGTAATGAGTTATATCGAGGAGTACTTGATGATAAGTCAAGAGGCGTATTCAATGGTAAGGCATTGGTTTTCTGGGCATCCTGCCTTACCATTACCTTACCATTG
>JBCBIX010000067.1:0-14359 GCA_038523965.1 Bacteroidota bacterium | reverse complement strand
ATTTCTACGTCCTGACTTCAAAGAGATTTACAACATCGGCCCGCTTAGCTATAGCAGAGATGGACGGATGACAGCGTTCATGCGAAATACTTTCACGTCTGGGTCCAATCAGATCTTTACGGATGATAGTAACATGAGTATCTATCTGGCCTTTACAACAGAAGGTGGTGACTTCGTCGACGAGAAGCCATTTCCGTATAATCAAATCGAATACTCGTATGCATTTCCAAATCTCAGTTTTGATGGAAATGCCCTCTACTTCTCCTCTAATCGTCCTGGGGGACTCGGTGGGTTTGATATCTATGTGAGCTATCTAAAAGATGGCAATTGGTCGACTCCTGAGAATCTCGGACCGTCCATTAACACTGCTGGTAACGATATCACACCTCATTTTGATGGTGAAACCTTGTACTTCGCATCCGATCATCATTTTGGATTAGGGGGATATGACTTGTTCACCTCGACGATTGTTGAAGGGGAATGGAGTGATCCAAAGAATATGGGAAAAGGAGTCAACTCCCCCTCTGATGATTATTATCTCACTCCCAATGTGAGCGAAGGGGCGTATTACTTCACTTCCAACCGGCTTGGAGGTAGAGGAAAAGATGACATCTATATCGCGTATCGTCTACAGTCTGAATCAGCACAACCAATGTTCGCTGAGACCAGCATACCTCCTGCTGTGGAGTTAGAAGATCTGATGGCAGCTGTTGAGGATGATCTAAGTTCGCCCTCCTCAGTCGAGGGTGAGCCATCGTTAGTGGATGTTTCCTCGTCTGAGACTGTAACAGTTCTGAAGTCCGCCACTATAGAATCGAAAGTAGCCATGATGGATCTCTCAGGTGCAAAACTTAAGTCCATCACTCTCCCAGAGAGAAGTGTTATGGACGACTTTGCATCAGTCTACTTCATTCAGTTAGCGTCATTAGCCCGCTCCGAGGGTACCATGAGCAACTATGATCGAGTGTCGACATATGGGCAGCTCTACAGATTCTTTAAATCCTCTTCAGTTAAAATTCGGTTGGGATATTTCGCAAGTAGGGCAGAGGCAGAGCGAGTTCTTACATCGGTCAAGAATGACGGTTTCAGAGATGCCTTTATCACTTCAGATGTTTTGGCCACATCGTCATACGAGGTTGTAGGTCAATCCAATTCAACGGGTTTTATCGATGATTTTAGCCCTAATTCAAACTTCAAAGTAAAATTAGCTTCTTATCGAGATCCTCTTCAGTTTCAGGTTGATAAGGCAATTGACCTTGGGCAAATCGAACAGTGGACTAAAGGAGAATGGACTATTTTTATTTTAGGAGGGTTCGAGACTTATGAGGCGGCGCAAAGCGCACGAATTAAGGCAAAGAATCGCGGTTTTGTCGATGCAGAATTAGTCGAAGATGACAAAGGTATTCTAAAAAGAGTGAGCGATCAGTAACTCATCCCTTGGTAAATAACTCAGTAGGTAAGTACTATTGATCTTGTAGGGGAGACAGATAGAGCTTTTGAAGTTTCGCTCGCTCCTTTGAAATACTCAGTTCGCTAAATGGGACACCTGCTTTCTGGTACCAGTAACGGGCATTCCATTCGTCACCTTCTATTCGATGTAGATGAGCATGTAGGTGAGTTGATGGTAAATCGGGGTATCCATCAACCAAAGTATGAGCCTTTTCCCACTCACCAGCATCCAAGTGGTTGAACACCAGTCTTAATCGATCCTCATTGGTCATCACTTAACACTAATTCTTAGTGGGTTTTCTTGATTGGCTAATGCCCATATCAAATGAAAGCTATGGCGTGCTCTCTTCTTAAGTAGATCAATCTCGATCTTATCCGGAGTATCTGTTAGACGGTGGTAGTCGGGATGTAGACCACTGAAGAAGAATATTGAAGGAATGCCATTTTTGGCAAAGTTGTAATGATCCGATCGATAGTAGATTCGATTGGGATCGTTCTCATCGTTATAGGTGTAATCTAAGGTCATCTGAGTGTAGGTCTCGTTGATTTCCTCATTCAGATCATGCAGATCTTGGCTGATGCGATCTGATCCGATGACGTAGTTGTAGAACACATCCTGTTTCATGTATTTATTATCGGTTCGACCCTGCATGTCTATATTGACATCTACCATTGTTGTTTCAAGCGGGAATACCGGGTGATCCGCGTACCATTGCGATCCGAGAAGGCCTTTTTCTTCCCCTGTCACCAGTAGGCATAAGACACTTCGCCTTGGACCAAGGCCTAACTTTACCGCCGTCTGGATAGCTTCGGCGATCTCTAAGACAGTAGTGGTACCTGAGGCGTTGTCGTCAGCTCCATTGTAGACTTCATTGCCATAGGTGCCGATATGGTCATAATGTGCCGAGACAACTACAAGCTGATCCCTAAGATCAGTGCCCTTGATATATCCGATGATATTTTGCCCGTTTTCTTGTCTCCTTTCTAATGCTTGATTGATGAACGTTGGTATTGTAATGGCATACGGGCTTGGATTTTCACCATCAGACCGTCGAACTCTTTCAGCAATAATTTGATCTATTTGATCTCCGAAAATTGATTTCGCTACAGTTGTGGAGATAAAAATGACATTGCATCCTTCTGGACTTTCTTGAAAGCCTAATTCTGTCCAGTTGCGCGTTAATACACCGCCATCTTGGTTGAGCAGACGCCTGTAGTTGTTGGAAATAACAAAAAGAACCTCAACGCCTCTCTCTTTTGCTGCTTTGGCCTTTTTGTCTACTGTTAAGCTCCAGTCTGACGATGATTTGGTTCCAGTTAGAATGAATTTCCCTAAAGAGTCTCTCGGCTCGCCATCGTAGGCAATGGCAACTGGCCCGACGTCCTCCGAAGTGTAGTCGGAATAATCTTTATCATCGATCCCGTAACCTACGAACGCGATGGAATCTGCCTGAACTTGAAGGGATATGCTGGATCGAGGATAGGAGAGGAAGTCTTGACCAGCTCGCAGCTTTTTTCCACCAACTACAATTTGTTGATTGACCCAGCCAGTGAACGTGAATGGTACCTGTTGAAAGTAACCATGATCTGAACCTATGATTTGGGGTAGGTCTAACTTCTTGAATTTTGCGGCTATATATTCAGCAGCTCTGCGATTGCCATGTGTTCCGGTCTCACGCCCTTGCATGCTGTCATTGGCCAAGGCGAAAATGTGTTCCTTGAGATCCTTAGCAGTGATCGTGGTACTTAGTTTGTATGAATTATCGGCGAAGTCTTGGAGGATTGGTATTGATGTATCTGGTTCAGAGATCCCACCTTCAAATTGGGCGCTCAAACTACCCACCAAACCTGCAACAATCCATAAAGCAAACCACCGATTCATCCCCACCCAAGCATGATTAAGGTATGAAAGTAGCGGATTTATATGCCGAAGTCCTTTGGTGGAATCATCTTGGAGACTCGACGTTGATGACGCCCTCCTTCGAACTCTGTGGTCATGTAAATGTCAACACACCTTAGTGCCTCTTCTAAAGAGATGAATCGCCCAGGAAGGGCGAGAACATTGGCATTATTATGCTTGCGTATCAAGGATGCAATATCCGTCGACCAGACTAATCCACATCTGATATGGTCGTACTTGTTGGCCGTGATAGCAACTCCATTTCCCGTACCACAAATTAGGATGCCCATGGTCACTTCTTCGCTGAGGATAGCTTTACACACTTCATGAGCAAAATCAGGATAGTCAACCGAGTCATCATTGTACGGACCCTTATCGATAACATTAACACCAATACTGGTCAGATGTGCGACTATCTCCTGTTTTAAAGCGAAACCCGCATGATCTCCTCCGATAACAATGCGATCGACAATAAGTGCTTGCATTAGAGTTAGTTAGGTACTGGGGTAGATTTGTACGGGGCCAAAATAGCATTTAGCTCTTGGGCATATGCCTCATCATTCATCCGCGGGAGTATGTTGTCGATGGTGTTCACAGTCCTCTGGCGATAAGCCATATCCTGTGAGAAGCTCGTCCGAATTACATCAGGATCTATGCTGTTGTAGAATTCGAGATAGTCGGCTGTCTCCACTGCTAAGATTCGCATATGCTCCTTGGCTTTATCTAACGCTCCGGCACGAACAAGCAGGTTAATGAAGGGCATGGTGCCGGCATCATAAGGGAAATTCATGTGAGGGAAACCAGTAAAATATTCATCGACTACCTCTACAGCTTTGTCGCGTTTTCCTTCCTGAAACAGTGCCTCAGCTGTTCTCATCATGACCATCCGGTGGGACTGAATAGCAGCGCCGTAAGAGTTATCGACGAATAGCTTTTTCTTATCAAAATTTCCCCATTTAAATTTATTGACGATGTTGTCATAGGCGACATCTGTTGCAATTCTGCCGCTACCATAGATTGACATCGATCGATCACTTGGTGTTCTTATTGGTACGATACGGAGTGCAAGCCCCTCATACTGCATGTAATCATTAAGTCCGAGTAGCTTCTCGTTCTTGCAGGTAGTTGCAAAATAGATCGGACGTTCATTGATGTTGGATGCAATGACATCCATGATGGCTAAGTCGTCCTTCGTCAACCAGGATTTAGACTCAGCGAAAGTGAGCGGTATTCGAGATACGATATTGGTATCTGCTGCTGTGATAGACCCAAGCCGCATCGCCGACTGCACATCAGTTGTGATGTAAAACTCATGTGTGGGGACATATGACTCAAACTGCATGCTGGCACTTCCCACTTGATTTTGGGCACCGATATGCCGAAGCCCATCGAGAAGTTCCATCGGAGTCTCTGGTCGTCCACCGTTGTAGAATGGTACTTGATTACGCTTATTCCCGCGATAGGAAGTGGAGGGTATAGTAAGCTTGAGTGCAGGACTATCGTTGACCTTGCGCCTAAGTTTATCGATGTACCAATCGACAGCAATGAGGCTAAGATTTACAATTCGAACATCACGTCGGATATTCTCAACTTCTTGAGCATACCACAGTGGGTAGGTATCATTATCGCCGTAGGTGAAAATGATCGCATTCTCATCTAAAGAGTTAAGGAAATTAGATGCATAGTCACGAGACGCCTTGTGCTCTGATCGATCGTGATCATCCATGTTTTGAAAACCCATAATTATAGGGGCTGTAAGAACAAGTGCCGTTGCAAGTCCTGCAGCCGGAATACCTCCCACCTTAACACGGTCCACAGCTAATCTATACAATGCAGGTACTGCCATACCAATCCAAATGCAGAAGGTGAAAAAGCTCCCGATGAATACGTAGTCTCTCTCGCGAGGTTCGTTTGGCGGGGAGTTGGTATAGAGAATGATTCCAATACCGGTCAATAGAAACAGCATCAATAATCCGTAGAAATCGTTGGTCCTTCTCAGGGCATGAAAGACAAGACCAATTAATCCAAAAATGAATGGAAGAAAGAAATAGCTATTATTCGCTTGATGAGCCTTCATAGACTCTGGTCGTTCGTCCATATTATATAAGCGCCCCTCATCTACTACTTTGACGCCACTCTGCCAGTGTCCCGCAGACTTATCCCATGCGTAGAAACCTTGGTCACCATTCTGCCTACCGACGAAGTTCCACATGAAATATCGGGTGTAGATCCAACCGATCTGGTATTTCAAAAAGAAACCAATATTGAATCCGAAGCTTGGCTTTGGCTCACCATTGAACATGTGCTGGTACCACTGCTTGTAAAGACCTGGACGCCCCATCTCCGCATGTGCGATCCGAGGGAAGAGCATTTTGTCTTTTGAAGCGTAGACCGCTTTGATCTTTTCATCGACGACAACATACTCATCATCAGTATGATCATAATGTGGAGGGAACGACACACGTCCTTTGCGCTGCTCGCGATCGTAGCTTACGGGTGATGCTTCATAATGAGGACCATATGCGAGAGGCCGCTCTCCATATTGTTCTCTATTCAGATAAGGAAGCAGACGGGATGCATCGCTGGGGACATTCATATTCACCGGTGTGTCTGCATTGGCTCGTATCGGCACCATGGTGAAAGTGGAGTAGCCGATGATCATCATAAGCACTGACATGGCTATCAGTTCGAGATTCCTGCTCCGGCGCTGACGCGCGAATCGAAACAGTCCATAGACTGCGGCTGATACTACGGCCAGCATGGGAATAACCCCGCTATGCCAGGGCATACCAAAGCTGTTCACCAGGGCAACATCAAAAAATGCCCAAAGTGACGGAATCCCCGCGATGATGAACTTTTGGATGAGAGGGACAGTTACGGCGCCTACAGCAGTCGCTGCTAATATGCCGACCAGAGAAGTTTTTCTCGCCTTTCTGAGATAGACGAATATGGCCAGCGCAGGGAATGTCAATAGACTCAATAAATGGACCCCAATGGATAGACCGGCACTGTAGCATGCGAATACCAACCACTTATCGTTAGCCTTTGTCTCCGGGAGCGTATACCATTTCACGACGGCCCAAACAGTCATAGCGGTGAACATAGTCGACATCGCATAAACCTCACCTTCGACTGCCGAAAACCAGATACTCGAGCAAAAGGCCGTAGCTAAGCCAGCGACTACACCACCGCCAATAAGCGCCACAGATTGACCCATTGGGTAGTTATACGAGGCATCTTTGGTGGGGTCCTCCATCAAGAAGCTGGCCAAGCGCACTGTGATCCAAGTGACGAAAGTAGCCGCCAAGGCAGTGCATAATCCAGACATTAAGTTTACTGCAAATGCAATCTTTTCTGGATTAGACGAAAGCACATCTCCAAGCATCGCAAAGATCCGCCCGATCATGAGGAACAACGGTGCACCAGGTGGGTGGACGACCTGCAATTTGTAGGCTCCCAAGATGAATTCACCACAATCCCATAGGCTGCCTACCCGCTCGGCGGAGAGGTAGAATATAATCGCTGTTATGGCAAAAACTATGGCACCAGAGATGCGCAACATTTGTTTGAGTGTCATAGCACTGATTGTCGATTCGTGAGCACGGCGCTTAAGCCGTAGCAATGGCGTAAAGATCTAAACATTGATCGCTTACTTCCTTTAAGTAGAAGTTAATAGGCTGTATGCGCTTTAGGAGTTCGTTGTTCCCTTTTGATAGCTTTAACCGGTTGCGTTTGTTCATGATATCAAATGGAACCTGGAGCATCCATCGGGGAAGCCTATGTTGTAAATCAAGAATATCATATTTCATGATGCGGTCTACCGACGCCTTGTTCTGTTCGTAATAGGTCATAACGGTATCATCTCCATAGATGCCCCGCATTTCGACTTGATCAAAGCTCCGCCTCAATAAACTGGTTAATTCTCCGGCAGTGTATTCTCGAATGTGCCATGGATTTCGGCTCAGCGTAGTCTTGATATTGGGAGTGGTGAGGATGAGTTGACCTCCGGGTTTAAGGACTCGTTTGATTTCTGCCACCAGTGATATGTCATCCTTGATATGCTCGATGAGTTGGAAGCTGACCACGATGTCTACACTATCCGTAGCAACATCTGTCAGTGGTGGCACAGTAGCCTGGATGAACTTCACATTCGGATATTGCTGCTGATCGATAGGTGTCTCATACTTGTCCAAGGCGAAGTAGGTGTTCGCCTTAGGGCTGAGGAGTTTAAGACCGTAGCCTTGACCACTTCCGATCTCGAGGACGTCACCTGAGATATGCTCTTCTGTAAGTTCGTATGCTCGTAGCTGACGATAGTAAACATAGTTGTCAGCGATGCCACTGTAGCCCACACGCTCGGCCGTCTCAATCATAGGGTTGGGCGAAAATTAGAAATATGAAGTGAATACTCTATCGTTGTACAAAGAAACATATTCTTTATTCATTATATGTTTGGTACTGACTATGATTGAGAAGTGTATCGTATGTGGGGGTATGAAGTTCGGGCAGGTCATGAAGATCAAGGATCATCTGGTAAGCAGAAAGACGTTCACATTAGTAGAATGCAAACGGTGCTCCTTTCGATTCGTCAAGGATGTTCCTCCTGCTACTGAGGCTGGTGAGTACTATGAGACAGAAGAATATGTGGAGCACTCTGATTCCGCCGAAGGAGTAGTCAATCGTGTTTATCACGTCGCTCGTTCATGGATGCTTCGGCATAAGCGAAATCTGGTTTCGAACTCAACTTTACCAAAGACAATCTTGGACATAGGTACTGGAACCGGCTACTTTTTGAATCACATGAAGTTGCATGGTTACCAGACCTACGGCCTTGAGATTAGTGATAGAGCACGGACATTTGGGCAAGACGAGTTTGGCTTAGATATCCGACGGCCGCAGGCACTTTATCAAGATGACTTTCCCAGAGATATCACTACTGTTACCTTCTGGCATGTATTAGAGCATATTTATAATGTTGGCGACGTTATGGATCGCCTTCTCGACATCCTTCACCCAGATGGACAAGTGATTGTAGCCTTGCCTAATTACCACTGCCATGAAGCTAAGGTGTACGGAGATTACTGGAACGGCTATGATGTTCCTCGCCACATTTGGCACTTTGACAAGAAGACTTTCACTCAATTTGCTGAAAGACATGGATATCAAGTAAGCAAAACGACAATCCTACCGTTGGATCCATATTACAACTGTCTCATCAGTGAATCTTATCGAGGTCGAAAATTTGAGAACGCTTGGATGCCAGTGCGAGGATCTATTTCGCTGGCTAAAGGGCTTCTTCGACACGACCGGGCGAGTTCGATTGTATATTTCCTCTCAAAGAAATCCTCATGATGAAGTTTTTGACGGTTGCAGTGGGCATCTACTTCTTATACCGTCTCATCATACCCAGAAAACAATTAACAGGGCGTCATCAGAAGAATGCCAAGGATACGCCTGTCATAGACATTGATTTCGAGGAAGTTGATGATCGGTCTGAGTAGCAAGACATTTGCACGTCCGTACAAAAGTTCTCGCCCTGCTAACCAAATTATTTATGGTGGCCCCAGCATTATCTCGCTCGAGAAAGGGTAGAAGTCTTGTCGATAAGTCGTTTTGTAGCCGTAGAAGTCATCAGGATTAGTTTTGTACTCATTCGAGATGATTTTTTTTCATCTAATCAATCTGACTCAAGACTCTAACTACTGATGACTCAAGTGACTCCTTCTGAACTTATAGTCGCTCGCCATGGAGAGTTTTGGTTACTTCGTAAACCTGCTGGACTCCTATCGCAGCCATCTGAAGTAGAACGCAGTTCACTTCTTACGTTAGTCGAGGATCATCTCGGACTTAAACTTCACCTATACAGCCGTTTAGATCGTCCAGTAAGTGGTCTCATTGTTGCCTCAGGGCGAATCAAAAAGGTTGAATTACCAATCATTCAAAAGACCTACGTCGCAATCACAACCAAGGCAAGTGATCACGAAGGCACCATCCACGGATATATCAGTAGAGATGGTCAGAAACGTCGAGCACTGTACACCGATCGACAATCGCCGGGCTTTAGACAATGTGAGCTTACTTATCGTGTCGTTGGATCATTAGAACGTTACGACATCGTCGCCATCACTCTTGATCAAGGCAGGTTTCATCAAATACGAGTTCAGATGGCAAGTGTAGGTCGCGTGATCAAAGGAGATGTGAAGTACGGTGCAAGACGTGGATATCGAGATCGCAGTATTGATTTACATTCTGCACAAGTGCAGTTTGCCGATGGTACATCCTTCACCACACTCGCGGAGCGAGAAGGAGAGCTGTGGCGTCTGGCGGATACTTATATTGGCCAGCTATAGATGGGAACTACTGTAAGGCTACTTATCCTCGTTGTGGCATATAACGCCGAGGATCACCTCAAGGAGACATTGGACCGTATTCCACGAGGGTGGCTAAGAAATCTCGACTATCATATCCTGATTCTGGATGACGCATCTGAAGACGAGACATCAAGCATAGCTGACAACTATGTTGAAAGCCATCAAGACCTCTACATAACCGTCAGTTCGCACAGAGAAAACCAAGGTTATGGTGGGAATCAAAAGTTCGGGTACCGTTATGCCATTGATTCTGGTTTCGACATCGTCGTTCTGCTTCACGGTGACGGGCAATACGCACCAGAATATTTACCCAAGATGGTTGCTCCGATTCATTCCAAGATTGCCGATGTCGTATTAGGTTCCCGCATGATCGTAAGGTCAGAGGCACTCAAAGGAGGAATGCCGATGTACAAATGGATAGGCAACCAAGCTTTGACCACCCTACAGAATATTCTGCTCGGATCAAACCTTGCGGAGTTTCATACAGGTTATCGAGCTTATTCTGTACCAGTTCTGAGTAGTCTGCCGATTGATGCTAACTCGGACTATTTTGATTTTGACACGGAGATACTCATTCAAATGATTCAAACAGATAGGCGCCTCGTAGAGATACCGATTCCTACTTTTTATGGTGACGAAATCTCATACGTAAATGGGATCAAATACGCATGGCTCATCTTATTGTCGACCTTGAAGTCAACCATTGTCAGTCGAGGCTGGATGAAGGATCCTCGATTCACTTATTCATGATCAATTGCTTTTGAGCAATACTTTTTTCGCTGTTTTGAGGATGATCGGTGGGGTGATATCAGTGATCACATTGACCATAGTGTTGAAGCGTTTCATCTTAGCTTCGCTCTTGTTACCCTTGCGATCCACAAACTTAGTATGCTCATCTGCACCACGATCACTTAGTTCAGTGGATGGTCGCCCATTCGAATAATAATACAGAGCCAGAGATCGTCGACTTCGATCCGGTGGGCAGGTGATCGGATCAGGCAGGCCATGATAAGAGAAGTCCGTTGTGCTGAACATCGCCAAGGTGTTGAACTCGGGCAGAACTCTTGTAACACACTCGGACATGTCTTGATTCCATAGTTCAAAGTGCCCGCCGTAGCTATCCTTCCATTCCTTGTTCAAGTAGATCAGAACATTCAATCGTCTATCTAAACCTGTTCTCCGATTCTTATTAAAGTCGGCATGCACCTTAAGAAAGCCACCCGCCTTTGATTCATGACAACCACCTCCTTCGAAGTATGGGTCCGGGAGGAGTGTCTCATCGATGTTGGTCAGCTCTTGCAAAAATTCCAAAAACGACTGGGAATTCAGGTAGTGCATGAACTCGCGCAACTTTGGACCAAAGGAATGCTCTCCCTTCGAAGCCAGCTTGTTCTCGTTTGGATTTTTGTATTCGAGTTGTTTCTTTTTTTCCAGATCAGGGAACTCTGACAAGATGTCGTTCAAGACATTTTCGTTGAAGAAATTCTTGAAATGGATATTTGGGAAAGGTGCTGCATTCACGTAACTATCGTGATGCTCTTGGGCCACCTTTTGCAAGTCCCGATATTCTGGAGCGATGAAATTCATAATCGATAAGTGCTCAGTAAAGATAGTCCTTATATGAGCAGAATCATTCATGCATGAACTACCACTTGATGAACTTTTGACTATAAAGGCCATCCTCGCTACGGAGCAGCAATGTGTAGATGCCACCGCTCAATCCTCTGACATCGATTATGTTGTCCTCATCGATGACTTGATCGAGCTGTAGTTGCCCTTCCGTGTTGTAGATTCTTATCGCACAATCACTACAGGTGTGAGATTCGATCGAAACTTGGATGTGATCTCCAGCAGGATTTGGAAATATTTTGAGGCGATCGTCGCTGATGATTTCGTTTACAGAAGTGGTTAGGTCTCGCTGACCATTGCTAAACCACACTCCCCAACGTCCATCTTCGGCATAGAGAAATCCCTCTCCCGGACTTGATATTCGATCTGCATTCGTCTCCAGGATACCCACGATTTCATCAGTTGTTCTTTGGAAATTGAAGAGCATCGCGTCATCACGAGTACTGTACCGTGGATATCCGACCGTGTTATTTTCGAATAACAGGCCTTGGTCACTGGTTTCGAGGTTTACACCGATGATGCTGTATTCAGTCTCACCACTTCTGCTGTCCAGGAGATCCATTGCGATGATATCCGGACTTGCATGTGTGAACGTTGGATTTCCTACAGAGACGTTCTCCGGTAAGCTTGGAAAAAGTTTTGCTATCGAACCGTCGCCGTAAGTATCATTCTGAGCATCCCATGCACGTAAGAAGCCGATGTCCCAATAGGAAATGGGATCACCAAAAAGGCTCGATATCTCATTAGCGGCATCATACATTACGAACTGGCTTGTGTGGTCCCACACTAATGCATCAGCAAACCTGACATCACCGGTGGAGATCCCTTCAGCTGTAGTTGGATTACTCAGTTCATACCACTGCTGTGTCTCCGATATCAGATCGACGATTAGAATCCTGTTGTCGAATTCGCCATTTGAAAGGTTACCAGAGACAGCAGCGATCTTTGTGCCGTCCTTGGAGATTGCTACGTTTCGCCACTCTCGGCTATTGCTGATGAGGCGCTCCGAGAGGGCACCTGTATCTGGATCGATAAGGATGGCGTACATGTTTCGATCGGAACCGATGAATACGATTATCCTGCCATCATCACTTACACTGGGAATGTTAGATAATCCTCTGGTAGAGATGACCGCATCGATCTCGTTGATGACTGTCCGCAGTACGAACTGTTCTGTTCGGCGGCGATACCATAGCACGAACTCCTCTCCTGGATTCACTTCAAATGTCGTGATCTCGGGCTCTGGTGCCGTTGTTGTGCCGTCACCTTCGATGCCCACTTGATCAAAGGCACTTGTGAACGCATCCAAGATTCCTTCGTTGTTTCCAAAAATGTCGACGATCGATTGTCGCACTGCTCTTCGCAAGTCGGTAAAGTTCGATGATGAGGAGAGGTAATCGGTTAGTGCTTTGTAAAAGACCACTTCTGCCCGATCTCTTCCGACACGCGTATCTGTCGCGAACAAGTAGAATGCATGATTCGGAATACCGCTATTGATGTGTACTCCACCATTATCCTCGCGTCCTCTGAACTGTTCGGCTACAGATTTGGGTTGCCACCCTGGATCACCTAATCTCGTTCCACCATTGTTAGGGTCACTCATAGATCGCAGTGCACCAGACCGAAAGATGCGCGTATTCACAACCTCTTCTCCGATGGTCCAGTCATCTCGGTCTATTAGAACGCCAAAGATATCTGCGAATGATTCGTTAAGAGCACCAGACTCATTCTCATAGGTGAGGTTAGCCGTGTGCTGTACCACTCCATGTGCTAACTCATGAGCAGCCACATCTTCCGCTGCCGCCAGGGGGCTACTGAATGCTTCTTTTCCATTACCATAGAAAAGGGCAAATCCATTCCAAAAAGCATTGTCCATACCGGAACCATCCTCATCGGCTACATTAATGAAAGAAAAGATGGTACCGCCTCGAGCATCATAGGACTGACGACCAAAGTTGTCCTCGAAGTATCGATAGGATTTGGTGGCATTGGCATGTGCGGTGACGGCCACTGGAGCCTGCCATACATTCGTAGTTGTTGCTATGTGATCGACTGAGAAGTTGTCAGTCTGAGGCGAAGTATTCTTGGCATTTAGTGTTAGGATGCCACCCACAGGTTCATTGGGTAGATCCGATATCGCCGCATTAAACATGCTCTCATTCACATTGAGCAAATAATAGATTCCATCTTCCTCATAGACGTTGATACGCACATTATTTCCACGTAAGTCTGGTTCTATGGCACTCTCTGGTCCAGTATCAGAGATGTCTTCGTTGTAGGTCTCATGATGATGATGGAATTTACATGAGGAGGAGTGGCTATGGATGACCTCACTTGTTATCGCATCTATGAAGTAGCTCCATCGCTGGGCGATATCTGGATAAAGTGAGACGTGATATGTTAAACGGGCTGTTTCGTTTCGATCGATGTAGATGATGAGGTCTGCACGACCTTGGGATCCACCCGTGTATTTGAGTAACCTGCTTGGAAGATCTGTCGCATTAGCTGCTCGCATTGATATTTCAATTGCTTGATCTGAGGTGATCGATGGTGTGATATGAGCGATCTCGACATTTTTAGGCTGACCATTGATAAGATCGAACTGACCATGATGGCGATGTGCTATCAATTCAGCTCCATAAACAGGAGTGCCTCGATGTAGCTGCTGAAGTTTAATGTGATCGTGACCGAATGCATCGGTGCTGGAAGAGACGACTTCAAGCTCTTTTCGTGGATTGTCAATGGGTAGTTCTTCGCTTATTTCGTCTAATAAGGTGTACAGCTGGCCCTCTAAGCTTTTGAGATTTCGAACCCTTGATGAGGGGTGCACTTCCATCCAAAGAGATCCCTCACCTCGAACATTTTTGGTAATCAGTGTGGGCTGTCCAAGTCGAGTGGAGTTCTTGAACTGTCTTGAAAGCTGGAAATAGGTTTTGCTCGTTGGAATCGAGCGCGATGACTTTTCTGAAGTGTACAGACCTTCGACATCTAATGAGATCGATTCTTTCTC
>JBCBIX010000066.1:0-14441 GCA_038523965.1 Bacteroidota bacterium | reverse complement strand
TACTTAGAAACGACTAATCGAGAAGGTATTTCCTTCCAGCACATGGGTGTCGGACTCTTTAATCTCAATAGTAAATTAGAAGATCTGATCGATCGCGAGGTCGCCAATGTACGCGCAGGAGGTGAAGGATATATGATCCTTAAAATGAACAGCCTTCAGGATCCCAAAATGATTAAAAAACTCTACGCTGCAAGCCAGGCCGGTGTTAAAATCGATCTAATTGTTAGAGGAATTTGTTCTCTTGTACCGGGTGTAGCAGGCATAAGTGATAATATATCAGGCATCAGTATCGTAGATCGATATTTAGAACATGCTCGTGTCTTCGTATTTCACAATAATGGAGATCCACAATACTACATCTCGTCCGCCGACTGGATGTACCGCAATCTGAATAAACGAATTGAAATCTTAGTACCCATCTACCAAACAGACATCAAGGAACACCTACGCGCACTGCTCCAGTTGCAACTCGATGACAATGTCAAGGCACGGTCACTCGACCACGAGCAAGTCAACCAATATACCGGTGATAAACACAAGGTGCTAAATCGCTCACAGATGGAAACCTATCTGTATATCAAACGCAAAGAAAACAAATAGACCATGTTAGAGGCTATCTCACCGATCGATGGACGATATGCTACCAAAACAGCGGCGCTCATCCCCTACTGGAGCGAAAGCGCGCTTATAAAATATCGTGTCAAAGTTGAAATAGAATATTTACTCTACTTACATCATCTGGAAATAGTGCAATTGGCTCCAGAAGCCATTCATGAAGTTCAAAAAATCTCCGCTGACTTTAGCTCTGGAGATGCCGAAGATGTAAAGTCAAGAGAGGCCATTACTAATCATGATGTCAAAGCAGTGGAGTACTTCATAAAAGACAAACTCTCTGGAATTCTCGGATCAACACAATTAGAATTTATTCACTTTGGCCTTACATCTCAAGATATCAATAATACGGCCATGCCCCTCATGCTTCGCGATTCGATCCGAGATGTCATCATTCCGACACTGGAATCAACGCTATCTAAAATAAAGGAATTAGGACTTCAATTCAAACAAGTCCCAATGTTGGCACGCACGCATGGACAGGCAGCATCTCCCACTTCGCTTGGCAAGGAATTATTTGTTTTCACAGATCGACTCACGAAACAATTGACCAAATTGAAACAACACCAATATGAAGCAAAATTTGGTGGGGCCACGGGTAACTTCAATGCCCATCGTGTGGCATACGACCATGTAGATTGGCCCGAACGAATCGACGAATTTATTACCTCACTGGGTCTTAAACGACAACTTCACACTACTCAAATTGATCAATACGACCACTTTGCAGAAGTATTCGATATTTTAAAAAGAATCAATACAATCCTGATTGACTTTTCGAGAGACGTATGGACCTATGTGTCACTGGACTACTTCAAGCAGAAGGTAATTGCAAACGAAGTAGGCAGTTCGGCAATGCCACACAAAGTAAACCCTATTGATTTTGAAAATGCTGAAGGTAATCTCGGGTTAGCGAATGCGCTCTTCCAATTTTTATCTCAGAAACTACCCATATCACGACTCCAAAGAGACTTAACCGACAGCACGGTGACCCGTAACGTGGGGGTGCCTCTGGCTCATACATTAATTGCACTCAAGAGCTTGCTCAAGGGAATGGATAAATTAGAATTAAATAATCATGCTATAGAAGCCGATCTTGATGCGAACTGGGCCGTCGTTGCCGAAGCGATTCAAACAGTACTCCGTCGGGAGGGCTTCGAAAAGCCTTACGAACTTCTTAAGCAGTTTTCAAGAGGGAAAGGGAAGCTGACACAATCAGATTTTGATCAATTCATATCTGAACTTCCAGCCAATGATCAACTTAAGTCGGAACTGAGAGCGATCACGCCATTCAATTATACAGGATACGCTATGGACCACTCATGAGCCTGCCACCACTTGCTGAGCGAATGAGGCCACGCACGTTGGACACGTACGTCGGTCAAAAGCACTTAGTAGGACTACAGTCTGTACTTCGCCAAAGTATCCAACGAAACTCCATCCCCTCCATGATCCTATGGGGACCACCGGGAGTAGGTAAAACAACGTTAGCTAATATCATCGCCACTGAACTCCAACGGACTTGCCATATGCTGAGCGCTGTCAGCAGTGGAGTAAAGGATGTGAGAGAGACCATCAAGAAAGCTGAGCAACAGCGATTTTTCAATCAGGGATCTCCAATTCTATTCATCGATGAGATTCATCGCTTTAGCAAATCCCAGCAAGACTCTCTGCTTCATGCTGTAGAGAAGGGAACATTCACACTGATCGGTGCCACGACCGAGAACCCATCTTTTGAAGTGATCTCTGCCCTCCTCTCGAGATGCCAAGTCTACATCTTAGAGTCCCTAACCGCTGATGAACTCAAAGAAATCCTGATCCAGGCTATCGACTCTGACCATGAACTCAAACAAAAGAGGATCGCCATACTGGAGTTTGAGGCGCTGCTGCGCTACAGTGGTGGCGATGCCAGAAGACTCCTGAATGTGTTGGAACTGGTGATCAACCAATATTCCTCCGACGATATCACCATCAATAATTTCGATGTCGAGCGAGTCATCCAAAACGATGTACTCAACTATGACAAGACTGGAGATCAACACTACGATACAATAAGTGCGTTTATTAAATCGGTGAGAGGGTCTGATCCCGATGCAGCAGTCTACTACTTAGCGCGCATGATCGAGGGGGGTGAGGATCCAATCTATATCGCCAGGCGCTTGATCATCTTGGCTGCAGAAGACATAGGACTTGCTAATCCCAATGCCTTGCTCTTAGCCAATGCATGCTTTGATGCTGTCCAGAAGATTGGCCTTCCCGAAGGCAGAATTCCTCTATCTGAAGCAACCATCTATCTGGCGACAAGTCCAAAATCGAACTCAGCCTATACGGCGATTAACGATGCCATAGCATCTGTAAGAGCTACCGGTAATCTGTCAATCCCACTTCACTTGCGGAATGCCCCTACGAAACTGATGAAGGAAATTGGGTACGGCGATGGGTATGTCTATACGCACGAGCGAGAGCCCGAAGAGGGTTATCACTACCTTCCTGAGGAGCTTACGACACGACGATATTACTCGCCCAAAAACAGTGGCGCCGAACAGAAATATTTTTCAAAAGAAGATTAGTCGGGACGAATAGCATCAATAATTCGATCTGTAATTTCTTTGTAAACAACTCCAGAAGGATGTAAATCATCAACGGCAACGAGTGATGGCATTGGCGACCCAGGACGAGTGATGTCGGTGATATAGACGTACGACGTGCCTTTAGAAGAGGATATTCGACGTGCATAATCGTTGTACTCATCAAGTTGGTCAGAAATACCTTTTGGGTCTGGTCGAGTTCTTCCGAAAGGAGTTTTGGCATAATCAGGTATCGACACCACAACCACCTTGGAGGCATCGCCACCAACAAAATCAATAGCCTGATCCAGAAGCTCAACAAATTCGGTTTGATATAGAGAAAAATCCTTTCCCTGGTATTGATTATTGACTCCGATGAGTAGTGTCACCAGATCATATTCATCACGATCCGGTTGTAATCCGCTGTCATTGATCCCTTGTAGTAAATCTGTTGTCGTCCATCCGTTAGTGGCGATCATATCGACCTCGACCTTTGCAGTATCAGAGGCTAATGCAGCCGCAAGTTGATAGGGGAATGCCTCTGTATGCTCTACACTCGTACCGACTGTGTAGCTATCACCGAGGGCCAAATACCTCATTGGTTGATTCCAATTATCAGTCCTGAATGGAGAAAGCGGGAGTCCTGCGCTATTCACCACATTAGCGTCATCAGGATTAATGGCCCAGGCATATCTGACAGCAACAGGATTAGTAATGTGTGGCGAGCGAACCTCGATCTGATCTGGAGAGACAAGCTCTGCTCGTGCCCATTCCCATTGCCCATGATCACCAGTAATTGCGAATCCCTTGGGATATCCGTATTTGTCTTCGATCTCGAGTCCTGTGCCGACATGATCAAAAGTCAGTCTCACGCGATCACCGACGACCTCACAATCAACATATCGCGGACTATTCCAAACTGGGATCTCTTCCTCATAGGCCTGTGATCTTGCCAGCAGCGCCAGACGACGACCAACCTCCTTTTTGTTCCGTGGGTGGATATCTCCAGCATCGCCTATATCGATTGTCACTACATCTCCTGTATTGTTTAATCGATCACTTAGCGCTGCGTGAGCCTCTCGTATTCGCGCCCAACCATGATCTTTAGGACGATCATTTGGTGCTAACCAATTGGCCAGCTGAACAGCATAAAATGGGATATCCCCTATGCCCCATCTATCCCTCCATACCTTGATCATGTCCACTATTTGTTCTTCGTAGTAGATCGCATCTGCCAATGAACCGTTGGATTCTCCCTGGTACCAGAGCATTCCTTTGATCGGGAAACCATGCAATGGATGTATCATATGGTTATAGAGATACATCGGAGTTTGGTTGGTCTGTAGTCCTTTTGAATTGAATTGAGCGCTTGCCTTGTACTTCCATGAACCAGCCAGACTAATGTCTCCTGCATTGGTCCGAAGACTCATATCTCCTACGTCTCCATGAATGCCTCCACCTCCACCTGTATCTTCCACGCGGATGGTAATGCGGTTAACTCCTTTATGGAGGGTTCCTTCAGGAATAGTGTATTCTCTTGGAGTATTGTAACTGTTGGTACTCCCTACCAAGACACCATTCACGTACGTCTCATCATTGTCATCGATCATAGCCAATCGCAAGGTGGAGACCCCAACGATATCTTCATTGACCATGACTTCTTTGGCCATCCAAACGACCCCATCAAAGTCGGCGAGCATTTGGCTTTCCCACACTCCTGGAGCCTCCATCGTCTCCCAATCACTGATCGGGAAATTGTTCATGCCCCAGACCCGTCGACCGGCAACAGTACCGTCGTCAGTATTGTCTAATTGTCCAACGATAGGTTCAAGACGCAAACGGATCTCTTCGGCCCTGTCTTCATTGGCTGCCATGATATCACGTTCTGCAGCAGCTGGAGAGTCATATCCGAGTGTCTCGGCTGGTATCCATGGTTCGATCCGAGAGCCGCCCCATGAACTATTTAGTAATCCTATGGCGACATCGCTCTCCTTTAGCAACTCTTTTGCAAAGAAGTATCCAACCGCAGAGAACTCCTCCCTGATCAATGTAGTATCAACTATCCAGGATCCCCCACTGACTTCAGATCTCAACTCAGGACCACCAGTGAGAGGCACTTTGTAATGCCTCAGTCGGGTGTCTGCGGGACATGCTATCTCTTCTGCACCACCGTCACTCATGCTTAGTGGCCACTCCATATTAGACTGTCCCGACAACAACCAGACATCTCCAATCAACAAGTCGCGAAGAACGACAGCCTCATCCCCAGAAATGACTGAGAGCTCAAATGGACCACCAGCTGCCATAGGAGACAGAACAGCTGTCCAAGTACTATCCATGTCCACAATAGAACTCGACTCTTGGTCTGCCAAGGTGATCTGAACAGTCATTCCAGGAGTCCCAGAGCCTTTGATCAGGATAGACTCATCACGTTGCAATACAGCATGATCCTGAAACAATGGATTCAGACTTAGCTGAGAAAAAGAAAAGCTCCAGGAGAGGAGGAGTACACCAAGAAGGAAATGTTGTCTCATACGATATCACTATTAGCTCAGCCGGGAAAATCTTAGCTGTTCACTAAAAGTATCTCCTATGAGGTAGACGAGTGTTACTTCCTCTCGAAATAGGCAATGATGGATGCCTTTGCGATAGCGTTTGCATTGAGATTGTAGCCAACCAAAGCAGGATTGGCCTCGGAATCAAGTGGCAACTCCGGAACAGAAAGGGCATAGACGGTGATCACATATCGGTGTAATCCATGACCAACAGGTGGGCATGGCCCCCCATATCCAGCAGTGCCAAAGCTTGTCACACTTTGGATTGCCCTGGCAGGCAATGCTGACCCATCGGTACTCCCAGCGCCAGAGGCCAATGATGTTACATCTGAAGGCAGATTAAACACCAACCAATGCCACCAGCCACTACCAGTAGGCGCATCAGGGTCATACATCGTGATAGCAAAGCTCTGTGTCTCTGTAGGGGCATTTATCCAGGAGAGCTGTGGCGATATGTTATTCCCTGTACATCCAAATCCGTCAAATACCTGTGTAGTCGTCATCTGACCACCGATATCGCTACTGGTCAACGTGAATGTGGTCGGCTGTGCAACCGACTGCTGACAACCCATGACTAACGAGATAGCCAACAATGCGATGATGGAGAGTGAATTGGACATGTGCATTGGTTACGAATTATTTCTTAAGACCGATCTCTCTCAGGCGCTCGTCGAGGTATCCCCCTGCGGTAATCGGGTCGTATTTTAGTGGTTGCTCTGTGCTAACACATCTGTCAAGACAGGTCAAATCCATGTCCGCACGCGGGTGCAGAAAGAAAGGAATCGATAGTCTGGGGTTATGCCACTCCTCTCGAGGTGGATTCACGACGCGATGTGTAGTCGACTTCAGATAATCGTTGGTCAGACGCTGGAGCATATCTCCGACATTGATGACGATCTCATCAACTTCAGGTACGATGTCCAGCCACTCACCTTCCATATTTTGAAGTTGAAGTCCACCAGCAGAAGCCCCTACGAGCAAGGTGATAAGGTTGATATCCTCGTGTTGTTCTGCACGTATGGCGGATTCTGGTTCTTGTGTAATGGGTGGATAGTGGATCGCCCGAAGTATGCTCATGCCATCTGATGTGCGTTCGTCGAAATAATCTTCGCTGAGTTCAAGATAGATGGCGATCGCTCGAAGTAATTGGCTTCCGGTACGCTCAAAAGCTCGGTATAGGGCTCTACCATTAGCCAAGAACTCAGGCTTCTCCGTTACCTCAACATTGTCAGGGTACTCCGACTTTAGGTGATGATCTGTTGGTATTTCTTGACCAATCTGGAAGAACTCTTTGAGATCAGCCACGTCAGAGTGTTTGGCGTGTTCTTTTCCAAATGAAGTGTAACCTCGTTGTCCTGCTAATCCTTCTATTTCGTACTTGGACTTCACATTTTTCGGAAGAGCAAAGAAAGACTTGGAAGAAATGTAGAAGTCATTAATGAGTTCAGGAGAAATACCATGATTCTTGATCCCCACAAATCCAATGTTGTGAAAAGCATCTCCCAAATCGGCCACAAAAGATGCTCTCTGGGACTCATCCCCAGCCGTGAAGGTGGAAAGATCAAGCACTGGAATTACACTATCTGCCATGTTAGTAAGTTTAGTGGATGCCTATGAACGAAGATACCCAAAGGACCAGAAAGATATGGATCGACACGGATGCTGGTACTGATGATGCGGTAGCACTTCTGATGGCTTTTGCAGCTTCTGATATTGAGATTGTTGGTATTAGTACCTGCGGAGGGAATGTACCCTTGGAATGCGTCACTCAGAATGTTCTTTTTCTGAGGGACTTATGTGAGAACAGTACAGATGTACACGTAGGGGCCGCACAACCCCTGAGTCGAACGCTCGGTCTGGCGGACTTTATACATGGTAAAGATGGGCTCGGTGATATTGGCTTACCACTCCATGGACGAACGCCAACTTCGGAGAATGCCACTGCGGCTCTGCGAGAAGCCATCCTCAAGTACCAACATGAGCTCGAGATTGTCACACTTGGACCATTGACTAATTTAGCCACTGCACTCCTGGCATCGCCTGATCTCGCTTCAGTCATTGGCCATCTATTTATCATGGGCGGTCTGATCTCGGGTCCAGGTAATGTGACCGATTATTCTGAGTACAACATTTGGGCAGATCCAGAAGCAGCAGAAGTAGTCCTCAGAACTACTGTAGAGATTACTTCCATCGGTTGGGACACAACTGTAGCCAGTGGATATTTGACGATAGGCGAACTTGCCGACCTGCGATCCATTGGCTCACGAAAAGCTCATATCGCACACGACATCTGTCAGGTTCGTTTAGACTGGCAACGTAGCCAGGAGGAGGATCCAATCGTGACTTGGGCTGACCCTACTACTATGGCTGTAGTCTTAGACCCCACCGTCATCTTAGAAAAGGAAAAAGTGAAAATTCATACCAGGTGTCTTGCTGACGATGATCCGTACAGAGGATACTGGGATGTCGAGACCATTCCTAATTCGAATGTGACCCATGTCTCTCGCATCGACAGGAGCAGGTTTGTCGAGATGATTAGACAGGCAGTTTCAAAATAACCACTGCATCAAAAACTTATCCGACTCTCAGCTGTCAGTGGTACGAGCGAAATGTACTTTTACCGATCCAAATCAGATACACAATGGCCAAGGTTTTAATCAATGATGGCATCCATCCCACAGGAGAAAAAATGCTTCGAGATGCAGGGTATGAGGTAAACACAACGAATATTCCTCAGGATGACTTGATAACTCAGCTCCCTGAGTATGATGCAATCTGTGTTCGAAGCGCCACTAAGGTGCGAACCCAGCTTATCGATGCCTGTCCCAATCTAAAAGCCATATGTCGCGGTGGAGTTGGATTAGATAACATCGATGTAGACCACGCCAAGAGTAAGAATATCGCAGTGATTAACACGCCAGCAGCCTCATCACGGTCCGTTGCTGAGTTAGCATTCGCACATCTATTTTCGATCGCGAGATCACTCTACTTGTCTAATCGGGCGATGCCCTCAAAAGGAGATACGGAGTTCAAGGCCCTTAAAAAGTCTTATGCTAAAGGATTCGAACTCTATGGGCGTACACTTGGCATCATCGGATTCGGACGAATTGGTCAGGAAACTGCCCAGTTAGCCCTAAGCGTTGGGATGGAGGTATTGCCAGTCGATCCATATATCTCAGAAGCTACCCTAACCATAGGAGGTGCCACCCACAACGCTCAGGTAACTGTCCAGACAGTCAGTATGGAGGATATGCTATCCAGGGCTGATGTAGTTACCCTACATATCCCATTCACTGGACAACCTGTCCTGACTGCTAATGAATTCGAGCAACTAAAGAATGGGGCGGTGCTCATCAACGCATCTCGTGGTGGCACGGTCGATGAAGACGCCATGTTAGCGGCCTTAGAAAGTGGCAAGCTCGCTGCGGCAGGAGTCGACGTTTTTATAAATGAGCCAACACCTCGCAAAGACATCTTATCACATCCACGTATCTCACTCACTCCTCATACAGGTGCATCTACTGTCGAGGCACAAGAAAAAATTGGTATCGAGTTAGCCGAGAAGCTCATCGCTGTGCTCGGTTAGCACCTTTTAGGGGATAAGGAGAGGTTAAAACGGAGCATTCTGTAACAGTCTCTCCCAGAATATGGACAACGTCTTGGGATACACCAAGATGATGAACGCCACTCCGTAGATCCCACCAAATAAATGAGCGAGGTGATCGATGTTGTCACTACGGTTAGTCGATGCCCACTGACTCCAGAAAACGTAAAGAACTGCGAACACAATAGCAGGAACCGGCGGAAAGAGGAACATCTGCCACGGCGAGAATATCGCATAGATAAACACCAAACCTGTAGTGACTCCAGAAGCCCCTACACTGCGAAAACCGGGATTTTCGCGATGCTCGATGAACGTTCCAATGTCCGATACGATCACAGCACTGATGTAAAAGATGAAATAAATCAGTCTTCCCATGACATCGCCGTAGATATCTGTCAATAAGTTTTCCACGATGCTACCGAACTGATAGAGTACGTACATATTGATGAGGAGGTGCTCCCAACTCCCATGGACAAATCCACCTGTAAGCATCCGATAGTACTCTCCATGTTGTGCCTCGCGATATGGGTGGTGACACAGCTGAGCGTTGAGCGCAGGATTGTTAAAACTCATGTAGGAGACCACGACGGTGATCGCCACAAATCCTATCGTGAGCATAACTACTTGATTTCGAAGGGCGCCTCGATCGTGTTGTCGTCTATACTCAGTTTAAGCTGATAACTGCCTGACTTTAGGTAGTGGCGTCCATCATCGGCAGCCTGATACAATGTTGCCTTTTCTGCTAAGGACTCCTTGTATTCATCCACCTTGTCTTCCCTTAGACTAAGGTCATAGGACAGATAATTCAGACCAGTCGTGAGCTCTACCTCTTGATCAAAGACCATAAGGTCATCTGCGTAAATAGAAAGCTTTGCCTTCGTGTCTGAGGGTTGATAGACAGTATAATTCAGTTCATTCTTCGTGTACTCGGCATATGGTCCTCTGCGCGTACCCACACTCGATCTATATCTGATATCCGGGATATCTACCACAATGGTTTCTGCTGCACCCTTCTCAAGTAACTCATAAACCTCCTCCAGGTCTGATCTATAGATACTTCGACCATGCGTACCGATTAAGAGGTCCTTCGCATCAGCATGTACGACAATATCATGTACAGGCACATGCGGTAGATCGTCTCCTATCATCTGATAGGTCTTCCCACGATCTCCACTGATGTACACACCACGATCTGTCCCTACGTAAAGAATGTTTTCGTGGTGTGGATCCTCCTTAATCACGTTAACTGGCTCATTAGGTAGGTTGGCAGCGATAGACGTCCATGTGGTGCCATAGTCATCACTCATATAGACATATGGCGTAAAGTCATCGTAACGATACCCATTAAGTGAGGCGTAAACACGACCCTCCTCATGTGCAGAGGCTTGAACTCGAGATACCCATAAATCGTCTGGCAAAGATTCGCTGACCAATTGCCAGACATGACCTCCGTCTTTGGTGAGATAGATCTGTCCATCGTCGCTACCTGTGTATAGCAATCCAAACTTAAGATCACTCTCATGCAGGGACGTCAGAGTACCATATGGTACATCACCCGCACGACCACCTTGGGTAAGATCGTCCGAGATCGTGTCAAAGTCATCACCTTGATTCATGGAGCGAAAGACCATATTGGCGCCCATGTAGAGTATATCCTGATTGTGCTTTGAGAGGTGGATTGGAGCCTGCCAATTCCATCGGTATGGGCGCTCACCCAGTTCATGTATCGGTGTGATTCGCTTACGGCTTCCCGTATTGGCATTTAGGCGGAAGTAATTCCCAAATTGGAAACCAGTATAAACGGTCTCATGGTCTCGGCCATCGATCTGCACCTGCATACCATCTCCTCCCATTATAGATTGATAAGGGTAGCGACCCGTATTGTGCCATCTCACTCCGTCAGCATAGCGATGACTTCCCTTCCAGACGCCGTTGTCTTGAGTTCCTCCGTAGACATTGTAAGGTGAAGCACCATCGACATTGATGTAGTAGAATTGTCCGACTGCTGGGCTGTTGCACTTGATCCAATTCTCTCCAGAGTCGTATGAGATGTTGATGCCCCCATCGTTACCATTGATGATGTGCTCTGGTTGATCTGGGTTGACCCAGATCACGTGATGATCCACGTGGACATTGTCACCATTAATACTCTTAAATGTCTTGCCACCATCATCTGAGCGCAAGATCGGCACTCCGGCTACGTACACTTTATCGGCATTCGTAGGATCGGCAGTCACTAACCCGAAGTAGTACCCATACGAATAGTATACACCATCGAGATAGTCATCGTGAGTCTTGGACCACGTCTTGCCACCATCATCGCTGCTGTATAACTCAGCACCTACGACTGGTGTATCAAATAAAAGTGCATTGGCATTTTCTAAAAAAGTCACCAAATCGACTGGAGTCACCTCGCCCTTCTCGACCATTGTTTTGACCTCTTCGGTAGTGTACTTGGATGGAAATCCATTGGATCTCAGGTAATCCTCAAGCAATACATCATCCAGCTCTGCAAAGGCAGTGGTAGACATCTCTCGGAAATCATTTTTGGTCAGCTGAGGTGAGTCTTTTTCTTCTTTTGGACGTCGGTTGTAATTATCTAAAAATGCATACAGTCTCACCTTCCCGTCTGCCATACCTGCACTCAGACCAATCCTACCGACACCGTCACCTGTAGGGAATCCACTATCATCACCTGATATCAAGTCCCATGTCTGACCACCATCCGTACTTTTATGAATCCCTGATCCTGCTCCAGACTCCACAAAGTTCCAAGGATAACGCTCACGGTGCCAGGTAGCAGCATACAGTGTGTTCGCATCAGCTGGGTCCAACATGAGATCGACTGCACCCGCCCATTCGCCGACAAAGAGTGATTTCGTCCAATTGTCACCGCCGTCAGTAGTCATGTAGACTCCTCGCTCGGCATGAGGAGTATAGAGATGACCAAGTACGGCGACCCAGACTGTTTTGGGGTCATTGGGGTGGATTACAATCCTTCCGATATGATGACTTTCAGGAAGTCCTTTATGTTGCCAGTTCTTCCCACCGTCGGCACTTACGTACATACCAACCCCGGCATATGAAGACCTGCTGGAATTCACCTCGCCGGTTCCTACCCAGATGGTCTCTGAGCTCCAGTCCACGGCTATCGCTCCTATAGTCATCACCATTTCCTGATCAAACAAGGGTGTGAATGTCGTACCATTATTCTTCGTCTCCCATAATCCTCCAGAGGCATAGGAGACATAGAAGTGAGTAGGGTCATTGGGATCTACTGCCATATCCGTAACACGGCCACTGAAGACTGTCGGGCCGATGTTCTCTACCTTGTACTTCGATAGATGGTTCGCTTCAGCTATAGACTCATCATAGGCCTGTACTGAGCTGAGGCGTGCATCGGCCGTAGTCTGGCCTTGTAGTTGTCCTTGGATACAGACCAGGACGAAAACAACAACAAAGAATATCATCTGTCTCATTCTCGAAAAGTACAACAACCAAATAATCCTGTAGAAACACCTTTTCTATTCTTAAGTAATAAAGTACGCGAGTATGCACACGATGGACGTGATTTTGATCATTCAGTCAATGGCTGTAGGCTTCATGACGGGCTTGATTTGGCTGACGCAGCGGGTACTCTATCCGGCATTCAGGTATGTCTCTGCTGACGAGGATGGTTTTCATAAGTTTCACACCGGTTCGATCGGACCTGTTGTAGGACCTGTGATGATCATCGAACTGGTTACTGCGATTATGCTCTGTAAGGTGCATCCGTGGATAGGTTGGGTAATCAGCGCGTTGACGATACTACTTGCCCTATCGACGGCCTTCATACAGGTACCCATCCATAATCGGTTAGCGACCTCCTGGAATCACGCCGATATAGATCGCTTAGTCTGCACCAACTGGATTCGTACGATACTCTGGACAGCTAAGGCTCTACTCCTCAGTTATTGGCTCTGGATCTCGCTTTCCCAGCCTTCGTAAGCCCCGTTCCACTCTATGGCCTGATCTGATAATCGTAGAGTGATAGGACTGATCCAATCTGTAGCCGCCTGATCACGTCGCGAAAACACGATGGCATACGGTAGCATGCGAGTCAGGTCATAATCTTGACTGCGGATTTTAAAACCTTGCTCGATTAAGAACAACCGATATCGCTGCCTATCCGCTTCGGCTGTGAAACCAGCGTAATGGGTAATCCGCCGTGGCTTAGTTACATCATCACCTGAGGCAGCAAGCATCTTGACCGTCTTAGCATTTACCATGGTCTGCTTGAGATAGGCATCTGGATAGAGAAAATTCAAATAGCCTTTCCACTCCGGATCATGGATAATCTTGCAGGATAGAATCGTTGGAATGTCCAACCTATCGATGGTCTTAAGAACCCGACTGCTATCTCCGATGTAGAAAAAATCACGCATGCTGCACTCGTGATGAAAAGAGCCCACTAAATCAGCATAGGATAGCGTAGACAGGACGCTGTCGACTTGTGCGGCATAATGCTCGACATTATCAATATCCTCCTGGAGTCCATATCCCGATACGTCACAAGAATCTAAGGCAAATCGCACCTCTACTAAAAAAGGCATATCCTCAATCGGAGCATACTGTCCCATATCCATGTTAAGCACGACAGTCCCGGGACGACCCTGCCATAGAGCCTCGTAATAATCCCATTGGGCCGAGAGCGAACTGGCCATGGAAATCACATAAGCGATACAAACAAACCTCACAAGGTGTAAAGGTATGCTCACCACAGCCTTAGATACTGCTACAGAACTATTAAGAATTACTTCTCAGATCCGAAGTACTCGCGTTCAAAGAAGATGCGGTAGTCATTCACCGATTGATCTTTCATGATCTGGCGATAGTTCTTTTGATTTATTGCAAAGGTGTCGTAAGAGAATACCTCGGTATTGAGGAATTCTGAAAGCCGGCCATTTATATCAGTATAGTAGTCCATAGAGACATCACGGTTAGCGAACCGGCGGATAAGAATAACCTTGGTATTGAGTTCTCTACTAAGGCCAAGGCTCAGATTACGAAGTTCAATGAAGAGAACTACGCGACAAGTCGACTTCGATCCACGCAGATTGTCCT
>JBCBIX010000065.1:0-14493 GCA_038523965.1 Bacteroidota bacterium | reverse complement strand
ACTTACGTCATGATATCGTCCAAATATTTCGTGTAAGACGAACGATAATCGATTAGTCGGTCGAGGACATTTGATGTGTATGATTATCGGGTTGGTCATTTCTGCTTGGCGATGGCGACAGATGGACTGATTAGGGGGGTCATGAGAGAACTCTAAGATGACTAATTCACTTACTTTGATAGTTATGACGCGACACCTCAGCATCACGCTTGTATTATCGATCAGTGCGATACTACTGATCGGGCAAACCACATTTCAGCCCAAGCCGGTAAACATCAATCTTAAGGGTGTGGTCTATGACTTCGAGACAACTTTTGAGGGGCGCCTACATCCCCAGGGATTTTCTCTGTCTTTTCGGAAAGGAAGACTCAAATCTTACTACCGCACAACCTACCAAAACTTTGAATTCGGATTTTATAAGGACGGACGTGAGTCAAGGGAGACAAAACAACTCTTCGCCCCATCTGGAGAGCGTATTCCTTTGAGTTTCATCTACGGGAAAGCAAATCAGTTTTTCACTCTGCGGTATGCCGTCGGTGAGAAGAGGTATCTCTCAGAAAAAACCAAGCGTAAGGGAATCGCAGTAGGATTAATCTACGAGGGTGGTGTAACTCTTGGACTACTCAAGCCCTATTCACTTCGCGTGCTTAGACTTGAGAATGACAATGTTACACGACGTGTTGAGACGATCACTTATGACGAGGATCTCATAGAGGACTTTTTGGACTATGATGACATCTACGGTGGAGCAGGATTCTGGCGAGATTTTGACAAGATAAGCCCCACACCAGGTCTTCATGGTAAGATCGGAATGCACTGGTCATTAGGCGCCTTCGAAAAGAAGGTCACTGCGGTAGAAGCAGGATTTATGGCTGATATCTTTCCACGTACGATCCCTCTTCTTGTCGAGAGGGATGACATCAGAAACGATTTTTACTTCTTCAAGTTTTATGTGGGTGTTCAGTTCGGTAGCCGTCGCCGCCTTGGCGAATAATCAAGGCGAGGTGTTGGCATAGATCTTACTAAGGATTTGCTTCAACTTGACAAAGTCCTCGGTAGTAAGTCCTTGCCATCCGATTTCTCTGGCCGAGAGTATTGCAGAATGAGTATCGAGAAGAATTTGTCTACCAGCGTAGGTGATATAGATTTTGAATCTGCGTCGATCTTCGGCATCCGGTAACCGCTCTGCGTATCCCTTCTTGCATAACAGATCAATTATCCTGGATACTGTGGGTGCATCCTTATAAGTTTTGTTTCCGAGTTCCACCTGTGCGATTCCTTCGGTATCCTTTAGTCGATCCAAGATGAGCCATTGCTCAGGGGTTATATCCGCTCCGACGTCCTTGAATCTACGCTTGAGATCTGCCTTGATCGATTTGGCTGTACGATCGATAAGATACCCGAAGATTGGGGCTGCGTTCTTACTTTCCATGGACGACGCTACGACGTTTTTTTGGATTGACCGCCACAGCTTTCATTTTGTTTATCATCTTCACTCACAGCGTATACTCATTATTTCATGGTAATCAACCTCCTCTCAGACACAGTAACTAAACCTTCAGCAGGCATGCTCGAGGCAATGATGGCAGCTGAAGTTGGAGATGACGTATTTGGCGAAGATCCCTCAGTAAATGATTTACAAACACTTGCCGCCAGCATGTTTGGCCATGAGGCTGCCCTGTTCTGCCCGTCTGGGACGATGACGAATCAGATCGGTATCAGCATGCATACATCTCCGCTGGATGAAGTGATTTGTGATCATTACAGTCACGTCTACCAGTATGAGACAGGCGGTTATGCATACAATGCCAGAGTTGCCATGAACCTGATTAAAGGAGAACATGGCAAGATCACTGCAGATCAAATACAGGCTCATATTCGACCAGATTACGATTGGTTACCTAAGAGCAGTCTTGTAGTTCTGGAGAACAGCTGTAACAAGGGGGGCGGAAGCTACTACACCATCGACGAGATAAAACCGATTCATCATCTCTGCCGTAAGCATGGATTAAAGCTACATCTGGACGGTGCCCGATTATTCAACGTCTTAGTCGAAACTGAGGAATCCACAGAAGAAGTTGGTTCACTATTCGATAGTATTTCGATATGTCTATCTAAAGGGCTTGGGGCACCTGTGGGATCCTTATTGATCGGAAGTGCGGCCGACATAAAAAAAGCGCGAAGACTACGTAAGGTGATGGGAGGCGGGATGCGTCAGGCAGGATATCTGGCTGCCGCTGGGATCTACGCACTGAACAATCATATCCCACAACTTAAAGTCGATAACGACAGGGCCAAAACTATAGCAGCGCACTTACGAAACCTGCAAAAAGTGACTGCGATTCGACCAGTGAAAACAAATATTTTGATCTTCTCAGTGGCAGCAGGAGCCAGGGTGCCGAGCATTCTTAGCGAAATGAAGGCCGGAGGTGTGGTGGCATCTCAGTTCGGTCCAAGTGAAATCCGCTTCGTCACTCATCGCGAGATCCAAGATCATCACATGGACCAGATTTTCCAGGTGTGTAGGAGCTGCTTATCTTAAGCTCAAACGAAAGAACACAACTATGCAAAAATTCAAAACGGAGATCAAATGGGCCTTCATTTTCACGGCTGTCTTATTGCTGTGGATGATCATGGAGAAATTGGCGGGTTTTCATGACGTACGTATCGCACAGCATCCTACTGTCAGCATGCTTTTTATGATACCTGCGATTATCATCTACGTCCTCGCTATCAAAGAAAAACGAGATAAAGACTATGAAGGAAAGATGTCATGGAAACAAGGTCTAATCTCAGGCGCTATCATAGGTCTCATAATGTTAGTGCTAAGTCCCATCGCCCAGGTTATCATCTCTACAGTGATTTCACCCGACTACTTTGCGAATGCCATAGCACACTCTGTGGAGTTGGGCAAGGTATCACAGACGGACGCAGAGGCCTACTTTAATCTGAAGAGTTACATCATCCAGGCTGCCGTGTCTGCCCCACTGCTTGGGATCGTAACCGCTGCCGTTGTGTCGATCTTCTTGCGTCGCGGATAGGTTAATTCTCTGGGACTCTCGCTTTTGAAAGAGTTCTTCTACTTGTCTGCCAATATCACCAGGTCATTTAAGTATCGCTATGGACATACTCAGAAGTGTTTTAATAGGAATTGTAATCCTCGAGCATTTGTATTTTTTCTATTTGGAAAGCTTTGCCTGGACCACCAGAGGACCAAAGGTGTTCGGTCGACGAGAAGGGGATTTTTATAATTTGACCAAATCAATGGCCTCTAACCAGGGAGTATACAATGGTTTCTTGGCCGCTGGTTTAGTTTGGGGTTTCTTGATCAATGAGTATCCTTGGAAACTGTACATATGGATCTTCTTTCTCAGTTGTATTATAATAGCCGGCATTTGGGGTGCAGTTACAGTTAGTCGGAAGATCTTCGTTGTACAAAGTATCCCAGCCTTAATTGCATTGATCGTTTTGCATTTATAAAATTAGCTACTACCGGATCAGATCAGTCCTGTGCTCGATTCTTTTGAAAGTAGGTTTGACCGCTCTGTTAGCTAAGATGCTTAATTACCGTAAGGCTGTTTCTTGCGACAACACTATGTCCCTTCTTTAGAAATCTTGTTGTCGAAGTAATTCTCCCACTTAGCTAATAACGCATCCATGTCAGGAGGAAGATCAGTCTCAAAATACATCTCCTCACCCGTTGAAGGATGAACGAATCGCAGGCTCTGCGCATGGAGCGCTTGACGTGGGCAGACCTGAAAACAGTTATGCACGAATTGTTTGTACTTGGCATATACTGTTCCCTTGCGTATAGAATCACCGCCGTAGCGCTGATCATTGAAGACGGGGTGATTCATATAATTCATATGCACCCGAATCTGATGAGTTCTCCCTGTCTCTAATTGACACTCGATCAATGAAACGTAGTAAAAGTCGCGAAGCACCTTATAATGTGTGATCGCATGTTTTCCGTCATCTCCATCGGCATAGACATGCTGCAGTAGCCTCTCCGTAGGATGTCGACCAATATGTGCATCAATAGTACCAGATGCTGACTCCCAGCCACCCCAGACAATGGCGCGATATTTTCGCTCGATCGTATGATAGAAAAACTGCTTGGCAAGATGAGTCATCGCATGATCAGTTTTGGCGATTACCATGACTCCCGAGGTATCTTTATCCAATCGGTGTACTAATCCAGGCCGGTCTCGATCATTGCCTTTGAGTACTGGCAGCTTGCGCTGATTGAAGTGGTATCGGAGCGCATTGACTAAGGTGCCATCTCTATTACCAACTCCAGGATGAACCACCATCCCTGATGGTTTTTGGAGGACCAGTACATCATCATCTTCATAGAGGATATCAAGAGGGATATCCTGTGGTATGACGTCGTGTCGATCTTCAGGATCTCGAGCCAGAACTACTTTGATTTCGTCCTGTGGTCGCACCTTATAGTTGCTCTTGACCACCTTTTCATTGACCAAGACAGCACCAGCATTCATTGCTACCTGGACTCTGTTCCGACTTACTTTCTCTAACCGATTGGTTAGAAACTTATCGATTCGTAGTGGCTGCTGGCCTTTATCTACGATGATATGATGATGGACATGGAGATCCTCTCTATCATCTTCGCTAATAAGTTCTCTTTTGATCGATGTCACCGCTCAAAAGTAGAAAAGCTTGCGTCACAGTGATCTTGGATTACGAAGGAGCGAACTCTCATACTTGGTTAGGTGGTGCTGTTCGAGATACTTTTCATAGAGTAAATGGTCTCGTTTGTCCGCACCAAAAGGTCGGCCATATCGTCCATCAGCTAATCGCTGCCGCTGCGCCTCATACAATGTGACAGCGCAAGCCACGGAGATATTGAGACTTCGCACAAAGCCATGCTGCGGGATCAGAAAGTTACTGTTGATATAGCCGGCGGCTTCGTCTGAAATACCAGAATGCTCGTTACCAAAAAGTAGTGCGACTGACTCAGTCAAGTCTAAATCATAAAGTGAACCACTGTCCTCCTGGATCTTCGTTCCGTAGATAGAAGTATACTTTTCTTTTACCTGATCCATGCCCTTCTTAAGATCCGTGTAGTAGTGGATATCGATCCACTTCGTACTTCCCGAGGAACTTTTATAGCCTACCTCGATACCACGTGCGATCAAATTTGGCTCTGTGTAGATGATGTATATCTCACTGATTCCAACGCTATCACATGTCCTGAGAACCGCTCCGATGTTATGTGGATCATGCACGTTCTCCAGAACGACGGTCAGATCATACTGACGACTTGCAATTACATCTTTGAATCTGTGCTCTCTTTGTGGTAGAATACCCACTACCGAATGTCCTTAATAACAAAGTGATCATTCTCATAGGCGATCACATACAGATGTCGATTACTCATGAAGTCGGGCCTGCTGCGGTCATCTAACATCTCGTTCTCATCCTTAAAGTAAGGCTCGATATGGATCTTCATCTGGCTAAGATCGATCGTTTGCCCAGCCATGTAGTAGTGGAAATACTGACCATGTTCTTCGAGCCCGAGAGCGATAAACTGTAATAAGTCGTATCCGTAATAGGCATCATCACCAGGGAGCCAGCCATATGTGCGATAATAATTCTCGCGGATTTGCTGAATCTCTGGATCACGCTGATCTGGAAACCGAAACTCAATCGTCCTCGTATTCAAATTCTTCAGCATATTCAGATCAATACGTTCGCTACGCAAAAGGATGGGCATGGTATAGACGGTAAACTCGCGTTCTGCCTGCTCAGCATATAACTTGCGCAAGCATGAATACACATATCGATCATCTCGAGACGAGGAGTAATGAGGTAGGACGAATGCTTTCGCTCCAAGTTCGAAAGCCTCGTAAAAAATAGAGTCACCCTCCATCAATTCCTCTTCCTCTACGTATAGCTCTTGATATACATTAGCCAGAGGAGTTGGAGATAGCTCTTCCTGTAACCTACGGAGAATGCGATTTTTAGTCGCATCCTGTTCTTCACGTCCCAAGAGTACGACCTCACTACCTTCATAGTTATCGTTGATATGACGGAGCATCTCTTCGTAGTAACTCGTGATACTCGGTCTGAGCTGGAGATAAAACACGTTGTCTTCTGCGACCTTAGTGGAAGAAAGCCATGGACTGATTACAGGGACTCTATTCTCCCTCCCCCACTCCGCGGTCCGTTTGATTACTTCCGATTCGTATGAGCCGATGACCAAATCAGGATTGTAGAATTCCAAATCCTGTAAGATGCGGTCCAAGGTATTTAAGTCACGATTGGTGTAGTAAGTCTTAATGTCGAGATTGACGTTACTGATCCCCTCAGCAGCAAGCTTAAACCCAGCATAGAATTCAGCGAACTTCCGATTGTTGGCATCGAGATTAGGCTGTACTGTTTCCAAACGCATTGGCAGTAGTAGCGCAACGCGATAGCGCTCCTTCACTGACTTGTCCAGTCTAAAAGACTCAACTCGGGATTCGGCACTGATGGGCGGCGTCTCGGACTCTGGTACAAAGGTCCATGAGATGGTATCCACCCTTGTCGGGATTTCCTCGACTTCTTTTGTGGTAGATCTGTCCGGAGTAATGACTTTGGGACGCTTACTCACACTCGATGAAGAGGCACATCCCATAAACAGTACCATTCCTAAGGCGAGCATTAGACTACTCCCATTCGATAGTCGCAGGCGGTTTGGTGCTGATATCATAGACTACACGATTGATTCCTTTGACAGAATTGATGATTTCATTGGATATCTCTGCGAGCAACTCATAGGGAATCGGTGTCCACTCCGCGGTCATTCCATCTTTGCTATTCACTGCTCGAAGGGCACAAGTATATTCATAAGTACGCTCATCCCCCATGACTCCCACAGACTTGACAGGGAGAAGAATAGCTCCAGCCTGCCAGATCTTGTCATACCAGCCATGTTCTCGTAGTAGATTGATGTAGATGGCATCGGCCTCTTGACATAGTCGTACTTTCTCTCTTGTAATCTCACCTAACACTCGAATAGCTAACCCTGGTCCTGGGAAAGGGTGTCTTCCGACGAATGTGTGAGGTAGTTCGAGAGCATGTCCCACCTGACGAACCTCATCTTTGAACAGCATCCTCAATGGCTCCAGCAACTCTAAATCAAGATAGTCCGGCAGTCCACCTACGTTGTGATGAGACTTGATCGTCGCTGACGGCCCCTTGACACTGACAGACTCTATCACATCCGGATAGATCGTCCCTTGTGCCAGCCACTTTACCTCGGGCAGACGCTCGGCTTCCTTGAGAAACACATCGATGAATGTCTTCCCAATGATCTTGCGTTTCTGCTCAGGATCTGATATTCCATCAAGGCCTTGTAAAAACTCGTCTGAAGCGTCAATGCCATTGACATTCAGTCCCAGTGATTGGTAGGCAGCTAAGACTTCTCCAAACTCGTCCTTACGCAGCAGCCCATTATTAATAAAAAATGAGGTTAACTGATCCCCGATAGCCCGATGAATCAACATCGCCGCAACTGTCGAATCTACGCCACCTGAGATCCCGAGCAGGACCTGGTCGGCACCGACCTGATCCCTAATCTCTTGTACTGCGAGATCAATGAAGGAGTCGGGGTTCCAATTCTGAACGCACCCAGAAATGCGCACAAGAAAGTTACGCAACACGTTCAGTCCGTCTACACTGTGGGTAACCTCTGGGTGAAATTGGATACCGTAGACGGGATTAGCAAGAGTGAGATTTCGAAATGCGGCTATCGGAATCGACCCTGTGCCTGCAATTCGTTCATATCCTGGACCAAGATCCATAATCGTATCTGCATGGGACATCCATATCTGACTGTGATCAGGGATGTCCTGAAACAACTCTGACCTCTGCGTGGCTACAAGATTTGCCTTGCCATACTCACGCTTATTCGACTGGGCTACATGACCTCCAGACTGGTAGGCGATATACTGGGCACCGTAACACACCCCAAGCACAGGGGCTGCAGCAATTAACCGCTCGATGTCGACATCAAATCTTTGTTCATCCAAAACGCTGCATGGACTCCCGGATAGGATGATGGCCCTAATACCTGCCAAGTTTGATAGATCAGTGTTGTAAGGTCTTATCTCACAGTAGATCTGTAACTCTCGCACTCGTCGGGCGATAAGCTGGGTATACTGCGAACCAAAATCAAGGATTAAGACCTGATTCGATGGAGCTTCCATAGGCTGATGTTAATTGTCTTTGAGCCCTCTCCCGGCCTTGTTAATCAGACCTTTGCTCGCGAGATCAGCACAAATACGATCGATAACGCCGTTTACAAACTCCTTACTCTTCGCGGTGCTGTAGTTCTTGGCGATATCAACATACTCGTTAATTGTAACCTTAGTTGGGATAGAAGGAAAGCCAACCAACTCGCACGTGGCCATCTTCAGAGAGATCATATCAATGATTGCGAGTCGCTCGCTATCCCAGTTTTTTAAGGTGGGTTCGATATGCTTAAGCAGTTCAGCGTCTCCCTTAAGCGTCTTCTCCATAAGCTGATATCCAAACTCATTGACGGTATCGTCACTTGGATAGTAGTCCATGAAAAATTCCTCTTCTACTTCGGGTAGTCTTTTGAGCGTTTTTTTGACAGCCCCGATGACTACACTTTTATCATCTTGCCATGTGCCATAATGGTCTTCCAGCATCTCATTAAAAAGTTCGTGCTGACGGCAATGGCGAAACAATTCGAGCAAAATGTCGAGATGTTCCTTGTTGGTCGAGTCTTTGCTTAGGTAGGTTTTGTACTCCTCCTTTTTGGCGAAGTCGTTATAGATGTTTGAGATGTAGTCCTTGTTGATGGAGGAGTAAAACGGAAGTGCCCTGATCTTACGCTGTAGAGAAATATTCTTGTCCAGATTAAGGATCAATGTATTGTTGTAGAGTTTGTCTTTGAACTTTTTGTCTTCATCCGAAGGAAGACGCTTTGCCTTGCGCTTTGCCAAGTCCACGCTCGCCACTTTAGTGACCTCCAGTAGTGCATGTACGGTGCACAGATAGAGACTAAACGTATCTTCTATGGAGGACCAAAACCGTTTTTTGGCTTCTTCCAGACCTAACTGCTCATCCCGGTTAACGGAGAAGAGCAGTTGCATCGCTTTTATGCGAACGCTTCTTCTACTAAGCATCGATACTCCTATTGAGTAAGGTTCCTATATCACCACTATGCTCGCTCCGAGCGCGCAACAGTTCTCGGGATATATCTTAAAAGTTTAATATGTCAAAGGTATGACTTCTGACGAGGCAAAACCCCTTTGGTTGATATTAAAGTAGAATGTCCTGTTGCTATACCTGGAGACTGCTGATCCAACCGATATGATGAGGCAACACACTCATCTGTTAAAATTGTAGCTATCTTGAGAGCAGAGAGAATTGTTATGAAGTATTTGATGTTTTTGAGAGCATTCCTGGCGATTACAGTAACACAAGCGCAGCCTGATCTTACACTTTGGAGAGTCTTCGAAGAAGCCCATGATCATGACTCAGATGCCGGTCATCACACACCTCCTGAGCTATACGAGCGAGGGGCATACTATTTCTTCGTATCAGATGATAAAGCGGAGTCTCTCTGGTCCATTAAGAATGAAGGGGACCAAAACTTGACTATCGATTTACCTCTGGTCTTTGATCCTTCGCCGGCTACCAGCATGCGAATTAGTGGCCAACCTGACAAAGCGATTTTGGCCCCAGGAGAGGAGACAATTTTTAAAATCGAATACGACTTCTACAGTGTACATGGTGATGTCTACTTGGATATCCAGTCTGATGATCCAGATGGGGATTATGGGCTGCTTGTCGGTGGGAATTTTGCTACATGCACCTGTATCTGCACAAATTCTGGCACCACAAATATTGGTACCTGCATCAAAGGAGATGGTGACATCGGAGGTGTACCAATCTCGACGGGCCCACCATGTGCTGAAAACCAAACCTGTGCTCCAATTAGTGTCACAGATCCATGTGACTGCGATAACACGATCACCGCTGCGGGTCAATTCCTCTATCGAGATACGCTGCGCGTCCAAACTACTCCAAGCACATTGTTAACGCTAACCCGTAATAGCGGTGGATTTGTCGATGAAAACAACATGAATATTGCACCAGGTGCTCCTCTCGGTACTTCAGATCCTTCCACTGGCATCTTAGAATATGTCTTCTATCGTCCGCCATCGACTATGGTGGATATTTCAGTTAATGGTCTGAATTTCACTTCTCCAGCATGTCCTGCTGCGAGTGCTTGTACTGCGACTCCACCCGCGGTCGTCGAAGATATCCCGACGCTCTCAGAGTGGTCGATCATCATTCTTTCATTCATGTTACTGATTATCAGTGTAATAGCAATAAAGCAGTCTTACAGTCTGAAAGAAGGTCAGTTGTAAATCGAGGGAAACACCCACCTAAAGACGCATCGTCTATGCGCAAGAATATCTTCAACGAAGCGGATTATCAGGCCATCCTTGATAGATTAAATCAAGTGTCTAAGGATTCACGAGTTCTCTGGGGCAAGATGTCTCCTGCGCAGATCATGGCTCATAATACCAAGGTGTTCGCAGCCTACACCGGCGATGTTGAGATCAAAGTAAGTTGGGTGGCCAAACTCATGAAGGGCGTAATTGCCAAAACTGTTTTAGGTGACAAGCCCTACGGAAAGAGCAGTCCAACCCTACCCATATTCGTCGTTGACACAGAGCTCGAATTTGACCAAGAGAAGGACAATCTGTTGGAGAAAATGAAAGAATTTAGAAAAACCGACGAATCCTACTGGCAGGAGTATAGACACCCACTCTTTGGTCAGCTATCACAAGAGAAAATCGGATGGGCCATGTACAAACATTTGGATCATCATCTACGCCAACTGGGTATGTAGGTTATCGCACTACACTATAGGGTGAAGTTGGGCTCCAACTCTCCTACACAATCGATATCGTAATATTTCTTGATGATGGCCATAGCTTCATGTGGCTCGTCGACGATCGGCATCAAGTCGAGGTCGTCAGGGCTGATGGTCTTATACTCTTCTTTCATGATCGTCCCAATCCAATCCCTCATTCCCGTCCAGAACTCCGAACCGATTAGAATTACGGGCACCTGGGTAATCTTATGGGTCTGAATCAGGGTGAGCGTCTCAAATAATTCGTCCATTGTACCGAATCCTCCAGGGAAGCAGATAAAGGCCTGTGCATATTTGACGAACATCACCTTGCGAATGAAGAAATACCGATGGTCAAGATTCTTATCTGCATCGATCCACTTGTTGTGACTTTGCTCGAATGGCAAATCGATATTCAGGCCAACTGAAACGCCTTCAGCGTCGTGTGCACCACGATTTCCCGCTTCCATGATGCCAGGTCCTCCACCGGTAATCACTCCATATCCTTCGTCTACACAGAGCCCAGCCATCGCTCGAGCCATCTCATAGTACTTCGCCCCTGGCTTCGTTCGGGCTGAGCCAAATATGGATATACAGGGTCCGATTCGATTTAGGCGATCAAACCCCTCAACAAACTCTGATAACACCTTGAACATGGTCCAAGAGTTCTCAGCGTTCAGATGGGCCCAACTCTTTTGTGTTGTCTTGCTCATGGTTCTACCTTAGCGGATCAATTGTAAAATGGTCGTTTATGCGTACTGTGTGGATTGGACGTGTTGATACATTTGGCGCACATAGTCCTGCACTTGTTCTAACGTATCAAACTTGTCAAAAATGTCTTCCATAGGCGATCGCTGAGTGGACTGCGAAGAACTCACGTAGTTCACGACATCCTTTTTGGTCACGCTGGCCTTACTGAGGATGATAAGTCGCTCTACTACGTTGCGCAGTTCTCGGATATTCCCGGTCCAGTCTGATTTCTGTAACTCTTTGATAGCCGTTGGCTCGAAGGTCTTGGCTGGCACATTATACTCCTTGCAGATCATCTTGCTAAAATGATTTACCAAGAGTGGAATATCACTTTTGCGCTCTCTCAAGCTCGGAACCTTGACGATGATGACTGCTAATCGGTGATAGAGGTCCTCACGAAAATGCCCCCGGAGGATTTCCTTTCGTAAGTCCTTGTTGGTCGCTGCGATTACTCGAACGTTGACATTGATCTCTTTCTCGCCTCCTACACGTGTAATGCGATTCTCTTGAAGCGCTCGAAGCACCTTGGCCTGAGCCGACAGACTCATGTCACCGATTTCATCCAGAAATAATGTGCCATCATTTGCCAATTCAAACTTGCCAGGACGACTCTTGTGAGCACTGGTGAAGGATCCCTTCTCGTGTCCAAAGAGTTCAGACTCTATCAATTCTGAAGGAATAGCTGCACAATTGACCTCAATCAGTGGCTTTTCAGAGCGTCCACTTTTTTCATGGATCCACCTGGCCACTAATTCTTTCCCTGTACCATTCTCTCCATTAATCAATACTCTGGCATCTGTAGGTGCCACGACTTCGATGGTCTCGTTGATCTTTTGGATGGCGTCGGACTCACCTACGATTTCGACAGTGCTCTTCCGATTGATCTTTCGTTGGAGGACTTTTTTCTCGGTAATGAGCGAGCTTTTGTCCATCGCATTACGGATGGTGATCAGAAGACGATTGAGATCCGGTGGCTTCTGTATAAAATCGAAAGCGCCTTTCTTAACAGCTTCCACTGCCGTATCAATGTTTCCGTGGCCAGAAATCATGACCACCGGAAGGTCTGGCTTCAGCGACTGAACCTTTTCGATGACGTCCATTCCATCCATCTTGGGCATCTTGATATCAAGAATAACGACGTCGTATCGTCGCTGCTTAATCTTGACCATAGCATCGAGGCCATCTACAGCTTCTTCTACGTCATACTTCTCGAATTCAAGGATATCCTTAAGGGTGTAGCGAATACTCTTATCGTCGTCTACAATTAGAATTTTTGGCATCAGAATACGTCTTAATCATCATTAAATGAGACGCTAATATATTAAGATAAATCGTAATATGAATACCTATGAAAGCTGTTTTGCTGGACTACTTAGTTGAGCCTTGGAAGGCCATCCACGCCATCAACCCCATACCTGTCTGTAAGGCTGACTCGTCGATATCAAAAGTCGAAGTATGGACAGGACTTGACTTCGACCCATCGGCAGCAGCAGTACCAAGACGATAGAAACATGCCGGAACCTGATGACTGTAGTACGCAAAGTCTTCAGCTGTCATCCGCTGTGGTAGATCGACAACTTTATCCTGACCGAGATAGGCTATCATAGCAGCACGAGCTTGCTGGGTGATCCGGGGATCATTGTATAACGCTGGGTATCCGCGCACAATACGCACTTCTGCGGATCCTCCATGGGCTGACGCGATCTGCTTAACTAAGGAGACGATCAAATCGTGAGCCTCGGCTCTCCACGATTCATCAAAAGTTCTGAAGGTGCCATCCATATCGACCCTCGATGGAATCACATTAGTCGCTCCCCCATCGGACCTAATCTTACCGATGCTAAGCACCGAGGCAACAGATGGATTAGCACGGCGACTCACGATCGACTGAAGCGCGAGGATCACCTGAGCAGAGATCTGGACTGGATCGATCACTTGGTGTGGCATGGCCCCATGTCCCCCACGGCCATGGACGGATATGTAAATCTCATCGCAAGACGCCATGAAGTACTCCGGACAGATACCGACCTGCCCAGCGACAAGGCTGGGGTGAACATGCTGACCATAAATCTGGCTTACACGGGGTTGACTAAGAACCTCATCGGCGATCATCATGGAAGCTCCACCTGGCAGTAGTTCTTCACCTGGTTGGAAGATGAACCGAACTCGATGTGGCAACAACTTCTCCATTCGATGGAGGATGTGAAGAGCTCCCAGTAAGCTCGCCGTATGCACATCATGTCCACACGCGTGCATAACTCCATTGTGAACAGAGACGTAGCTATGAACCGACGTCTCTGCGATAGGAAGAGCATCGATGTCTGCACGAAGTGCGATGCATCGATCACCCTGCCCGATGTCTGCGGATATCCCAGTGCCACCTCCAAGTCCATCCCGATAAGCTATACCCAAATCATCGAGTACTGTTTTGATGTAGGTGGAGGTCTTATACTCCTCAAACGACAACTCCGGATGCTGGTGGAGATGACGTCGATATCCGACCACGCGATCGTAGTATTCTACTGCCAGTGACTTAATCTGTGGGATTAACTGCTCCATTGCCATATGCGCTCAATAATGCTGGCAGCCTTCTAACTGCTCGAGATACGTCGTCAAAGATATGGTAGTGGACAGAGTACGCCTCATGTTGGATACGTGATGATTGTACAGATGATGTACTTTGTACATCAAGCAAATATCCTGGGAGAGGAACGACCCCAACCTGAGTTGGATATCCGAAAATTGTAATTCTATTATTTATGACGGATATCCATGTTTGAAATACGACTTTCGCCTTATTCAAATTCAGTAGTAGAGCTGGTATCAGAAGAATAAAGGAC
>JBCBIX010000064.1:0-14852 GCA_038523965.1 Bacteroidota bacterium | reverse complement strand
TCCTGAATGCCAAAACGGACAAAACTTCCGCTTGTAATGCCCTGGATAAGGTTGTATTAGACATCGATCTACCTAATTATAAAGAAAAGCTAAATGAATTAATAAAACTACTTCAGAAGAATGACGTGAATGTCCAAATAGACACAAAAGTATCCAAAGACACTATCACAACTATTACCATAGCTGATGACAAGTCTTGGGATCAAGAATTCCTTTCTCTTGAAATTCTAATCGGAAATTGTAAAGGAGTACATGATGCAATCAGGATTATCAACACTCATTCTGGAGGTCATTCAAACGCTATCATGACCTCCTCTCCCACCCTGGCTCATGAATTCATGAATGGGGTGGATAGTGCCGCAGTCTATCATAATGCCTCTACAAGGTTTACCGATGGTGGACAAATGGGAGTCGGTGCAGAACTGGCAATTAGTACAGACAAATTACATCACAGGGGACCTCTCGGACTAAAGCAACTTGTAACAAATAAGTACTTTATCTTCGGCGAGGGACAAACCAGGTAGAAACCGTGGCACATGCGAAATCACGCTCTGTAATAATTAATGAATGGATAGCCTGGACTCTCCTTGCAGGCATGATAGTCTACGGTTTGATCATGTGGACCAAGCTACCAGATCAAATTCCAATCCACTATAATGTAAATGGAGAGGCAGACGGATTTGGACCGAAGGGAACCATTTGGTTACTTGTCATCATTGGTGGTATATTGAGTTTGGCCTTATACTATTTGAATCGACACCCTCAGATTTTCAACTATCCAATCGCAATAACTGATGAGAATAGAACCCGTCTTTATAACAAAGCGCAAGGATTAATAAGTCGAATGAATCTACTTACAATAGTAATATTTGCCTACTTATTCTTCAAAATGACGACAGCTGCGCAAGGGAACTCCTCGTCACTTGGCTCATGGTTCCTGCCTACTTTTCTCATTTTAGTGAGCGTTATCATATTTGATGCGGTTCGGGCAATGAGATCTTGACGGCCTACTCTCCGCCTTCTTTCTCAAAGACTACATCCATCCCTCCTTGGGAGAAGTTCATATCATAATCTCCTACTTCATTTACTGTGAATTCAATTTGGATACCAGATGCAGAGAATGTAAAAGTGGATTTTGAAGTTGCTGACAGTGGGAACCTACCTTGTCCTGTAGCTTGTCCATAAAGCTGTGTACCATCTGAGGTGATCGCAATATCCAAGGGAAAACCAGTCGCAGAATATGTTCCTACATATCTCTCTAAGACTGAAGTAGGTACCTCCACCACTACAAATGAAGGGAATTCAAAATCTGTATCAAAAACGCAAGACAGAACTCCGATCGCCATATCGTTGGTTGTGGTCTGGACCCCATTGCCCAGAATGGCAAAGGAAATCTCATCCTTATCATAATATCCTGATGTACTTGAAAATCCATCAATACCACCATTATGTCCGAAGAATTCACGTGTCCCAAAGGGAAATGGAAAGAGGCCACAACCCATTCCATATTCGACTTTCATCATCTCTTGTAACGACGCTTCGCTGATAATCTGACCGGTCATTAGTCCATCTAAAAATAATGCTACATCTGACGCTGTGCTTATGATCGCTCCAGCGCCAGCTGGGATACTCAGATGAGTCACTGTAGAATTGATCCATCGATCGCCTGGTTTGGTATACGAGCCTGCTGCTACGTCATTAGAACCATCTTCCAACTTCTGGTAATAAGTATGTTGCAACTTCAGTTTAGATAGAATCTCCTGTTCCAGAAAGTCCGAATAAGACATGCCCGATACTTGCTCTATGATCCAGCCGAGTAGGACAAAAGCAGTATTCGAATATTCCATGTCAGATCCTGGCTCGAAGTCAGAAGGCAACTTGTTAAAGATGGTCAGAAGATCTGCTTGTGACTTTTTAAAAGACATGTAAGTGATGTAATCAGCATCATTGGTAAAATTGTGAATTCCACTCTGATGTCTCAACATATGACCGATCGTGATCTGATTTGCATTTGCGATATCAGGATAAAATTTCGACAGTGGATCTTCTAAACGAAGTTTACCTTCTTCCATAAATCGAAAAACCATCGTGGCTGTATATGTCTTTGTGATACTACCGATGCGATAGACTGTTCGATCGGATGCCCGGATTTCCTTTTGTACTGATTCGAACCCAAGTTCACGACTGTATATGACTTCGCCATCTTGTGCTACTGCGATTCCTCCCATGTAGCGATCATTGGACTCGTAGTGTGTCAGCAATGAATCCAAAAGATCTAAGTTAGGCTGAGCCTGAACAATCAGATTTGAACAAATTATCAGAAATCCAAGAAATACGACCTTCATGATTTATAACATTCTAAAAAGGCAAAATCAATAATTATAATCTGGAGTCAAGAACCACGCCTTTGGTTCTATTTCACTGCGAACTTCTGTAATATACTCCTCTAAGTCATGCACCTTACAATCAAAGCGAATCACAACTCGATAAGGAGGGGATGCGGTCAACTCATCAGTTCCATATCCTGCGGCCTTGACATCTCGCAAAGATCGACGCGCTCGAGCACGATCAGTATAGCTGCCAACAACGATCGTACACCCCTGCTCGAGCATTTCTTGTGTAAGAACATCCTGATATCTGCTGAGGTGAGGATTAGAAAACATCTGGGCCGTGGTATCTCGATTCTCGTTTACACTATCTCCGGAAGTTGACCGACTCTTTACAAGTGATCCAGAGGCCTCAGTTATTGTCTCAGAGTTTAGGCATTGACGAAAAAGCACTGCCAACAGGATCGCTACGGCAGTCAGTATAGCGATTGGGACCACATATGGCTTCCAAGCCTGACCCTGATCGGGTTTATCAAACTTCTTGAATGGGGATGGCTCCACAATCGATGACGTCATAGTCTTCGTCGATGGCATAGTCTTCTCCTTACTCCACGACGCCGCTTCACTGGCCAAGGGAGTAAGTTGAATTGTAGGGAGATACTCATAAAAGCCACGGATACGTGGATCGATATCGGTGATGTGCATCTGACCATCTTCTCCACGTTGAATTGTCGCTAATCCAACGATCTGCGTCTGACCAAAATTGATCAACTCATTGGCAGCGAATTCGATTGCCTTTTTGAGCTTCTTGAACTTCTTTGGCTTCAGGCGCCCCTCCATGATCTCGATAAGATCTATGCTATCAGAAGAAGTCGTGGAGTATGTCAAACTCCGCATCGGTGGATAGATCAGATGCGTGGTATCATCCACAGAGGCTGACATATGACGATATCCAAACTCGCCAATACCCGGTAGTAGAACCCTTGGATGCTCATCCAGCAGTGCGATTAAGGCTTCGGAGATCAGAGTTTCGCGGGCCAATTAGCGTTATTTGTGAACAGAGTTAGATGGATAAGAATTTCAAAAGTAAGAAGTATGAGGTAAGGGGCTATCCCTTCTGGTAGAACTTCAATAACAGCATTCAAATCCCCCAAATATGATCACTCGAGACCGGTCCGCAACCCTATATGAAGAGGCCAAAACCTACTTCCCCGGTGGAGTCAACAGTCCCGTTCGTGCCTTCAAATCAGTGTACGGACCACCGCTCTTTATCAATCGTGCCCATGGGAGTATGATCTATGACGAAGACGGGAATGAGTTCATCGATTTCTGCTGCTCTTGGGGTCCGATGATCCTCGGCCACAACAACCCACGGATTAAAACAGCCATCATTCAGACCATAGAGAATGGTACCAGCTTTGGGGCTCCAACTCATCACGGCAATGCCATCGGTAAGTTGATCAAAGAGAACAACCGATACGTCGACAAGATGCGATTCGTGTCATCGGGCACCGAGGCTGTGATGTCCGCCATCCGATTAGCGAGAGGCTACACAGGCCGAAGTAAGATCGTCAAGTTCGAAGGTTGTTATCACGGACATGTCGACTCCTTGATGGTTAAGGCAGGTTCAGGCTTAGCCACATTTGGCACCAGCTCATCAGCAGGCGTACCTGAGTCATTCGCGAATGAGACTTTGGTTGTAGATCTGAATGATCTTCAGGGATTTGAAGATGTGTTAGCGGCCCATCATCATGAAATTGCCTGTGTCATTATCGAGCCAATTCCCGCCAATAATGGTCTATTGCTCCAAGATCAAAACTATCTCGTTTGGCTCCGCACATTGTGCGATGAGTATGACGTCCTACTGATATTTGACGAAGTCATCTCTGGATTTCGCGTTGGTTTTGAGGGTGGTGCTGGTTACTATTCGATTGAACCGGACCTGGTCACCTATGGGAAGATCATTGGAGGAGGATTGCCAGTCGGTGCATTTGGCGGTAAGGCTGAGATAATGTGCCACATCAGCCCCGAGGGTCCTGTCTATCAAGCGGGTACACTTAGTGCCAATCCCGTTGCAATGACCGCAGGATACACCTGTCTTGAAATATTACTTGAGGAAGGGTTTTATGATCACCTCGAGCACAAAGCGGCGTCATTCGTTGGTCGTATCTCAGGTCACATCCAGCAGAAGTCCTACCCTATGCACATGGTGAGATGTGGTTCTATTTTTTGGATGGCATTCGGCGAAGAGCGTATCATAAAGGCCAGCGATATCGATCCAGCCAGCATGGACCACTTTAAGAAACTCCATCGCTATCTCTTAGACCATGGTGTCTACCTCGGTCCAAGTGGGTACGAGGTAGGTTTTATATCTGCATCACATAGCCAGAAGACCTTGGACAAGGCTGTTAGCATCATTTGTGATGGTATAGACGCGACATTCACTTGAGACTTAGGATATAGAAAGTGGCAACCCTGAGCAAATACAACATGAGATGGTTCTCAATAGGAGTCATCGGATACATGATTCTTGGTATCATCTGGTGGGGTATGCTTTTGTATAACAAAAACAACGACCTCTACACAGCCCTTCAATCCGTGGCCTCTCCAGACCAACTCGGCGATCTCAAATCTGAACGCGCAAAGCAGAATCTCATGATCATTGGCGAGGGCATCGTCCTGGGATTATCTCTACTTGCTGGCATATTTATCATCAATAGGAGTGCAAACAGAGAGATTAGAAATGCAAAGCTGCAAAGTAACTTCCTTCTCTCCGTAAGTCACGAACTCAAATCACCCATCGCCGCTATCAAGCTGGCGTTAGAGACACTTAGACGTCCAAAATTACCTGTACAATCAGCTTCTAAAATCACTACATCTGCAGTGAAAGATGCTAACCGATTAGAAAAATTGGTTCAAAACATCCTACTATCAGCAACCATAGAAGAGAGCAAATTAGAACTGTACAAAGAAGAGGTGAACCTCAATACATTCATCACCACACTTCTGGATCAAATACCAACCGCAGCCCGTGGCATCCAGCTAACTCAAGAGGGACAAACAAATGACACTTCGCTGATAGACCGATATTATCTCCAGCAGACCATCATGAACATCGTGGATAATGCAATCAAATATGCAAGGTCCAATACTGAAATCATCGTCTCACTTACGTCGACCGAACATCAAAACCATGTTCATATAACCAATGTTGGCTATCCCATCCCAGATAAAGAGAAGAAGGCCATTTTTGAAAAATTCTATCGAGGTCAGCAAAAAGAAATTAGAAATCAAGAGGGAACAGGTATAGGACTATACATAGCACATCAGATCGTGCTGGCACACCAGGGAAACCTATCTGTCGAAAACTTAGCAGATGGTCGTGTTCGATTCACTGTATCTCTACCAAAGTAATGGAACAACCGACTATACTCATTGTAGAAGACGAAGAACACATCGCTTCTCTACTTGAGACAAATCTGGACTTAGAGGGCTACCAGACAGTAGTAGCTAAAGACGGAAATGATGCGCGCACGATGTTTGCCGAACGCGTCATTCATCTGATCATCCTGGATGTCATGCTACCAGATACCAGCGGCATCGATCTCTGCAGGCACTTTAAAAATGAAAAGCGCGACATTCCAATCTTGATGCTATCTGCACTCGGCCAGTCAAAGGATCGCATTACCGGATTAAAATCTGGTGCCGATGACTATCTCGCCAAACCATTCGAACTTCAGGAGCTCCTACTCCGTATGTCCAATCTCTTAGAACGATTTCAGCCAGAGACCCAAGTCGATGACACTATCCAATTAGGAAAGGCACGTATCCACTTCTCAAGTTTTGAAGTAATAGCAGACGACACATCATCGAAGATGACAGTCAAAGAAGCTCAACTACTTAAGTACATGCTTGAGAGAGCAAACGATACTGTCAGTAGAAAAGATATTCTGGAACATGTCTGGGGGTACGATGTCTATCCAAATACCAGAACTATTGACAATTTCATTGCTACATTTAGAAAATGGATCGAATCCGATCCGTCAGACCCTCAGATCATCAAAACAGTGCGCGGTATCGGCTACAGGTTGATGACTTCCTAAACTATCTCAGATCAGAACCTCAATATCCTGATGTCCTGGATAACATCGCCGACTTGCAGATTATGCACCGTCTCCATGCCAGATATCACCTTTCCAAATATGGTGTACCGCCCATCTAAATGTGGAGTTGCTGTATGTGTGATGAACCACTGCGTCCCTTCAGTATCCTTCCCGATCGAAGCCATACCAATGTAACCTTCTTGGTCATAGTAGCTCTCTGCAAAATCAGATCGAATTGTATATCCCAATCCTCCATATCCATCTCCGCGAGGACATCCTCCTTGAATAACAAAGTTGGGTACAACACGATGAATGTACTTGCCGTCATAGTAGTTATCATTCACTAATTGGACAAAGTTGGCAACCGTTCCGGCGGCCTTGGTTGTATGCAGTTGGACTTCGATCTGTCCTCGAGTTGTGACGATTACGGCCTTAGAACTGTCACTTATATTGGCTAATTGGGACCAATCGATTGGGTGATTATATGCTGGTAGTTCTTTATTATGAGTAGTATCCTCCATCGCACCTAAGGCGTCGAGAAGTGCATATTGAGTTTCGATATCACCAGGGAGCTCTACTGAACGTAGCGCATTTCTAAAAGGAGCCAGGGAAGTTAGTTGTCTTTCCAAATTCAAATCTTCATTTTGGAACAATGTGGCTATTGCGGCTACCACACCCGCATCTCCCCCTTCCAAAAGTGGCATGAGATCATCTACAATTATTTTTCTGAATCGATTTAGGGCTGCATTTGTGCGATAAACTCCTAAGGTGCGTGGATTAGTCAGCATTGTCTCAAGTGATGCTATAGCAGTCGTCTGAACAGGCGACAACGCTGATAGGATGCCTTCTGATTTCAGCACCTCATAGTTCAGCGGATCTAAGGCCATGGCCTCGATATAGGTTTGCTGATCGTATGCACTGGTCGCCTGACTTTGACCATCCCTAAGCGCAGCATGAAAGGCGTTACGAGTGTTGATATATCTCGACGGGACCGCACTTAATCCAGCTGCCAAGATCTTAGCTTTACGTCGCAGATTTGTTTCATCTCTTCCTAATTGCAAAAGCTGTCCAGCATCTTGGCGGATTGCACTGGCCTTTACTACCTCAGTAGCTACATTAAAAATATGGTCATTAGGATCTTCAAGTAATTCAAAGAGTATCTCTCGGTATGATGCGTAATTATAATTAGGAAGTTGCCTGAGGATATTACAACGGACTCGATAGTCCCCATCTTCTTGTACCAACCGAAGTAACTCCGGCAATATTCCGAGGTCTTTTGATTTAGCTAATGCCGCGGAGAGAGGCACACGAATCGTCGAGGATACATCGGATGTTAGCACATCCATAAGACGAGCCAGATCTGTTTCAAAAAATGTCGGTGTGTAGCGATTCAGGTATTCGGCAGCCAGGCTTCTTACCTCCTCGACGATATCAGGATTATTTACGTAGTTGATCATCACCCGTGCTGAGGCAGGGGTTGTCATACCACGTTGTGCGAATCGATATATCGCTCGTGTCTGGCCCAAAAGAAGATGATTCTGGGACGTCGTGATATTTGCTATACTCCCGATATTCTCCAGGCTAACTTGAGATCCTGCTTTACCAACTGCTTCCAGCAGAGTACCATGAACAGGCGTGTTAAATTCAAAACTATCCTGCCGCTGATAGAGTGCGATGAGGGCCTGCTCCGTATCAGCATTTCGTAATTGCCCCAGCGCGAATGCCGCCAGTCTACGAACTTCGGTAGATGGATCATCCTGTACCCTCTCGATCAGTGCCGACATGGTGCGATCGTCCTGGAGAGATGCCATGGCCTGACTTGTGAGGTAGCGGATCGTTACATCATCAGCATCCAACATAAGGATCAGACTATCCACCTCTCTCCGGTCTTGGAGTTCATAAATCGCCCGATGTTCTGGATTATTTAAATCGATAAGGATGTCGAGCTCTCCTTTTTCGTTAGGAGGAATACACGCTGATATTCCTAAGATGATAGAGAGGACAAAACAGTAAACGATGGTAGCTCTCATAAGACAACTTCGATGAAGTGGCTAAGGTAATTCATGAATCATCAGAGGGTATACTAAGGAGAAACCAAACGAAATAGTACAGTAATGCCTACTTCCCCAATTCGTATTCAAAATTCTCCCGTAGTAACTGGAGCACTTCTTCCTTTGGACTGATTCTTCGTGTTCGGAATATCGCCGAAATACGATCTATCCAAGACATACGAAATCGATCACGATCCTTCTGAGTAGGTACTCCTTTTGATACCCCAGTAACCAAGTGAGATACAGCTTTGATGGAATCAATGGCCAATTGATCTGCTCTTGGACTATGGCTTTGAGCACTTTTCTCGATCATCGAAGCCAACTGAGTGATGGAAATAGAGGCGACTTCGCTGGTAGTATTGACGAGATCTTCTTGGAGTAGTGCTAACCACCGATGCGCCATCGAATGGGGTGCTGCATCTGATAGACTGACATGCGCAGTGTAGAGAGTACTTATGTCTAAACCTTCAGAGCGTGCCCGATAACACTTCCGACGTATGCGGTAGTGAAAATAGGCCGAAGCACTCCAGTGCTTGTCTTCTTGCCAGTTAGCATCAGGGACAATCTTCTTACCCTGGGTTGAGCGACCGAGACTCAATGAACTGGAGATGGCGATCACAGGGCAATTTTGCTCGTTTGCGCGATTCAATACGGAGTCGATAATTTTCAGGTCGAGTTCGTCATGCTCGATCGTTACTCCCATCAACGCATCTGTTGTCACCATCACAATACGACTTGCCTGACCGATTGCTATCTGCAATACTTCTGGAAACCGCAGGTCATAAAAGCTGTGCTCTATCACAGACCCGTCCTTACCGAGTGCCCAACTCAAGTGCGTCCTCAGAGGAACATCAAAGCCAATGATTAGCGCGGTTTCCTTCATCGGCGGAAGATAATCGAATGACTTCATCTCAACTCAGCTTCTCTCGGCTGTAGACAACCGAATACCTCCCATGTGGTTTGGTGCATATGAAGAAGGCCATCATCATCGGATCAGGGATAGGCGGGTTAGCCAGCGCACTCCGGATGAGACATAAGGGCTATGAGGTGGAAGTCATCGAACAGAATGGCTATCCTGGAGGCAAGCTTACCGAGCTTAGGGCAGACGGTTACAGATGGGATGCCGGACCCTCTCTGTTCACCATGCCTCATTTAGTGACGGAGTTAATAGAGCTGTTTGGTCGAGATGTCAACGAATATTTCTCCTACAATCGTCAGGAGGAAGTGTGCAGATATTGGTGGGAGGATGGAATGACATTTACTGTAGATGCAGATCCATCAACATTTATAAATGATGCGGCTTCCACATTTTCAATCGATCCAAGTAGACTCCATCAATATCTGAAGGATAGCAGATTCAAATATGATCATACAAGCCCTCTATTTTTAGAGCGCTCATTACACAAAGCAAGTACCTACCTCTCCAAGGATACACTGAAGGCACTGGTCAATGTCGGCAGAATGGACCTCTCTAAAAGTCTGCATGATTACAATCTTCAGATGCTCGAAGAACCACATCTCGTGCAGCTCTTCGATCGCTATGCCACCTACAATGGTTCTTCTCCATACCAAACTCCTGGCATTATGTCCATGATCCCGCATTTGGAGATGGACATCGGGACTTACTTCCCCGAAGGCGGCATGCACTCCATCACACAGGCATTGTACAACTTAGCGGTTGATGTTGGCATTGCATTCCGTTGGAATCACGCTGTTGATCAAATCATCATCGAGAATAGAAAAGCCAAAGGTGTTCGGATCAAAAATGAAATCCTTAAAGCCGATGTGGTGATTTCTAATATGGATATCCATCCCACCTATAATAAGTTGCTCTCGGATGTATCACCACCACGAAATACCCTCACTCAGGAAAGATCCTCGTCCGCGTTGATTTTCTATTGGGGAGTAAAGGGTATCCATGAACATTTCGGGTTGCACAACATTCTCTTCTCTGGACAGTATCGGTCAGAATTTGAAAGTCTATTCGATCGATATGAGATCGGTGATGATCCTACTGTTTACATCAATATCACAAGCAAAATAGAGTCTGTAGATGCACCTCCAGGAAATGAAAATTGGTTCGTTATGATTAATGCACCTGGAGATTATGGGCAACGCTGGGATGAACTCATCCTTCAAGCCAGAGCGAAGATCATCGACAAAATAGAGCGACTAACAGGTCGACCGCTAAGCGAACATATTGTGACAGAGCGCGTATTGGACCCCCGCTCGATAGCGTCAAAAACAAGCTCACATCAGGGAGCCTTGTACGGGTCATCGAGCAATGATCGGATGGCAGCATTTCTGAGACATCCGAATTTCCATCGCCGGATACCTAATCTGTTTTTCTGTGGAGGTTCTGTACATCCCGGCGGAGGTATACCTCTCTGCCTGCTCTCTGGCAAAATCGTCTCTGAACTCGCTCCAACTCCATAGCATGAAAGGCATCTTACTGAACATAGATCAGCATCGGACCCTCGTCAGCATAGCATTGGTGTGGCTTTTTATCGCCAGCGCGATGATCGGGATCCAGTTTGGTTATGTGGAGTGGTTTATCCCGAAGACACCACTGAATCTTCTGCTCGGGGCGGCACTGCTTTTCTGGAACCTTCCTATGGCTAATCCGCGTACCATCAGTTTATGGGCATTTGCATTTACAATAGGACTTGGTATGGAGATCATTGGCGTGCATACAGGAGCCATCTTTGGGACCTACCATTATGGAGATAATCTTGGCATTAAGTTTCTGGGTGTTCCTATCTTAATCGGCGTGAACTGGGCTGTCCTTACCTTTATTACCGCAGCGATTAGTCAGCACGTCACACGCTCTTATCCAACCAGTGCGATCATGGCTGCAGGCTTAATGGTGGGTCTTGATATTCTATTGGAAGTGTTAGCGGGTCCCTTCGATTTTTGGTATTGGGCAGATGATATTGTCCCATTTCAAAACTACTTAGCGTGGTTTTTAATCGCTCTCTTTTTACAATTAATAGTGCAGTACTTCATTAAGATTCGCGATCATCGCTATGCACTGCACCTATTTGCGTCGCAGGTCGTGTTTTTTGGATTTTGTGTTGTGATGATCGGGTGAAGGCGCTTTTAGAAAGGTAGCATTCGCTGTCTGTTGTATGTTCCTACTGTTTTGTAAGGTTGAAATCTGGCAAATAGCTCCTCCGCGTACCAATCATATTCCTTGGTCATCTGAATGGCCTTCTGGTGCTCGGTGGATTGATAGGCATAGGCTCGCAAGGCCTCCTTATCCGTCCATATGCTAAACGTCGCCATATTTAGAATGGGCACTTCTCCGATTCCTTTGGTGTAAATCAAACCCTCTGCACCCTGGAGTGGACGTTGTGAGGTCGGTACATAGGACCAGAATCGTCTTAGATGTGACATCTTAATTCTGGCACGTGTGATCACGGCAAACCACGGATTCATATCATCGATATCCTGAGATTGTTCGAATGGATTTTTCTTATCCCAATATCCATGACTCGTCCGATGCCTCATTAGGATAGAATACACTTCTCCGCGACGCTGATAAGCTTGAATCAATGGATGATCTGTGGCATATGTCTCGGCTTTCGACTGATCATCCCAAACCGTTAGCACCGCGTAGGTACCCCAGTCTGGCCTTGGATCAAAACCACCATCACGCCCCGTTCCCATGAGCTTGTAAAACGAAAGACCTTCGGTATCTCTCAGATAGCTGTGAGCCGCATTCATCATCTGAAATGCCCAAAGACGAGCAGACAGACTATCGTATCGACATAATGTGAGGCAAGAGACCACGACTATCGGCCTCGACGGCTATAATTCGGTGCTTCCTTCGTAATCGTAATATTATGTGGATGACTCTCGAGAACACCAGAGCCTGTGATCTTGACCATCTTGGATCCCTGGAGTTGGGTGATATCTGCAGCACCACAGTATCCCATACTTGCTCGTAGACCACCGATGTACTGGACCATTACTTCAGAAACTGTTCCTTTGAATGGCACTCGTCCTTCTATCCCCTCAGGAACGAGTTTTTTGACATCGTCCTCCACATCTTGGAAATATCGGTCCTTAGAACCTTTTTGCATCGCTCCCAGTGAGCCCATTCCCCGATATACTTTGAACTTGCGGCCTTCGTAGATGATGGTTTCTCCTGGAGCCTCCTCGGTACCTGCGAATAGAGAGCCTGCCATCACCGTACTCGCGCCCGCTGCGAGTGCCTTGGCGATGTCACCGGTATATCGGATACCACCATCACCGATGATGGGTACACCATGTCGATGTGCTACCTCTGCTGCACCTCGGATCGCATAGAGTTGGGGTACTCCTACCCCAGCGACGATCCTTGTAGTACAAATACTACCCGGTCCAACCCCGACCTTTACTCCATCTGCCCCATGCTTGATCAGCGCCTCTGTAGCTTCCCCAGTAGCGACATTACCACCTACGACTTGAAGATCAGGATACTTAGACTTGACTTCACGAACCATGTTGAGGACACCTCTGGAGTGTCCATGAGCCGTGTCGATGATCACGAGATCTACACCGACTTCCTGTAGAGCCGCCACACGTTCAAATGTGTCCGTCGACACGCCCAGAGCAGCTCCAACTCTGAGACGTCCATGGGTATCCTTACTTGCATTAGGGTAGCTTTCGACCTTAAGGATGTCCTTGTAGGTGATGAGGCCCATCAGTGTCTGGTCGTCACTCACTACGGGAAGTTTCTCAACCTTATGACGCTGGAGGATCTCTTGGGCTTGCTCCAATGTTGTACCGACCGGGACTGTAATCAGATTTTCCTTGGTCATCACATTTTTGACCAGTTTATCCAGTTCTGTTTCGAATCGCAGATCTCTATTGGTCAAGATGCCAATCAATCGTTTTGCTTCATCTACAACGGGAATCCCACCAATGCTGTGAGTTCGCATCATGTGGTGGGCATCAGCCAAAGTGGCCTCCGGAGTCAATGTTACCGGATCGATGATCATGCCACTTTCAGAGCGTTTGACCTTACGAACTTGCTCGGCCTGTGCCTCGATAGTCATGTTCTTATGTATGATACCGATGCCTCCCTCACGTGCCATAGCTATCGCAAGCCGATACTCAGTGACGGTATCCATGGCTGCAGAAATCAACGGCGTATTAATCGTTAGTTCACGCGTTAGCTTTGTCTGTGTCGATACCTCACGAGGGAGAACCTCAGAATAAGAGGGTACTAAAAGGACATCGTCGAAGGTCAGTGCCTCATGGATGTCTGGTGGGATAAAACTGGCCTTTTCCATACGTAAAATTACCACTTTCGATAATCGAAAGGGATATTGCTATCAGCGAATTTTTAGAACTCTCATTGACTCATCAGCAGCCTCCATGTCACCACTTATAGAACCACCAACAGACGAATTTTTTATGGAGCAGGCACTGGTAGAAGCTCGTCTGGCCCTTGATCGGGACGAGATCCCCGTCGGAGCGGTTGTCGTCTCTGATGGTCGAGTGATCTCTCGAGCTCACAATCAGGTCGAAATGCTTCAGGATGCTACTGCACATGCCGAGATGATCGCCATTACATCGGCCATGGCATACCTCGGTTCGAAGTATCTCAAGGGATGTGTCCTCTATGTCACCCTCGAACCATGCGTTATGTGCGCAGGAGCCCTGAACTGGGCTCAGTTAGGTCGGATCGTATATGGTGCTGAAGATCCCAAGGGTGGATTTATGAGATTTGGAAAAGATGTCCTACACCCAAAAACTAAATTAGATTTTGGGATATGTGAAGATCAATGCCGCCTATTGTTAACTGATTTTTTTGGAAAAAAACGAAGACTTAAAAAAACCTAACCATTATTTCAACGATTGCATCCTCCTGAATTAGCATTGTGTTAAGTCGGTTAAAGATGCATTAAATCACCTCAAGGTTTCGTCGTAGTCAACTATCATTATCTCATCGCACGATCATTTAATCCAGTATCATGAGTCGAATCATACCCATTGTAATCACATTACTTCTCCTGACCTCATGCTCCACTAATTATAAATACTTCACCCAGAATCTATACAATGACTATAAGTGGTCAGACACGGAGCTCGAGCGAATACAATTCTATCTCTCTGAGGACATCGTCCTTTATCGTCGACTGGCAGGAGAGGATACAGAGATCACACGTGGTCGCATTCGCGTCGTGGATGGTAGTGAAGTCGAAGAAGTCATCATCGAAAAAGGAACTCCAGGCATATTCGTCCAATCACCTAAGCAAAACAGATTCGCGATATCCTTCGACCCCGATACGAATGATTTTTTGATGTTTGGACCCAACCCTAAAGCAAATGGAAAATATGTCCTGCTTGCCAAGGATTGGAGCCGTCGCGTTGGAAAAGTC
>JBCBIX010000063.1:0-15096 GCA_038523965.1 Bacteroidota bacterium | reverse complement strand
GAAGCGACTGATTTTAGTATCTGTAACGATATTATAATTGATGCAGGGTGCGGCAGCTTAACTGGTGAATACTGCCTATTTGGATTCAAATGGGGAGAAGGAAATAATTTCTCAACTACAGGTCCGGATGCTACAGGGCCAATGCTTCCTGGAGGAGAACTTACGTTCAGTTTCCAGGATGAGCCAACCACCCTTGACCTTCTGCAAGAAGATAGTGTTTCAACACTTCCTTTTAGCGCATTACCAGAGTATGCACGGGACTCCATCAGGAGCGCTTTCCAAAGATGGGAAAGTGTTGCTGATATCAGCTTCGTGGAAGATAGTGCCCGTATCGATTCGAATATCAAAATCTACATTGCTGATGTGTCAAGTGGTGGAAATGGATTTCCCCGATTTAGTGACAGTCCGTGCGATGCCCTAAATGGAATCATTATTCTTGATCCAGCGGTGTCAAACGCGTTAACCCCTGTGGTTTTTCGAGCCTATGCACTACATGAAATAGGTCATGTAATGGGTCTTGGTCATTGTCAAGCGGGCAACCTAATGAGTACTCAATCTCAAAGAACCGGTGTTACCGATCTTCAACCAGGTGATGTAGAAGGTATACTTCAGATTTACGGAAACTAAGAACATTCCGCATCAGATATAGAAAGTAATAATTGTTGAGACTCTACTGACACACCATCTTTGAGTCTGATTGGATGTTCTCTATAAACGACTTCGTTTCATTTGACCACACAATTAACACTTTCAGAAAAAGAAGTAACAAATAGATCTTTATAAATTGAAACAGTTGAGTACAAATCAATCACTTCGATTCCCTGAATAACATGTGTAACTTGCAATACAACGATTTGTAGAGAAATCCATTCATTTCTCTTCTATCTATCTTCGTCATCGGCCAATCAATTTATAGAACTTCAATGATCACCATTATAAATCCTTATCACTATGGATAGTCTATCGAAGCTTACACTCAACAACGGCATCGCCATGCCATCCCTTGGCCTTGGCGTTCTGTTCGCTAAAAATGACGGAGAGGTGGAACAGGCCGTGCAAACAGCACTTCACCACGGTTACAGAAAGATAGACACTGCCTCAGGGTATGGCAATGAAGATGGTGTAGGAAGAGGTATTCGAGAAAGTGAGATCAACAGGAACGATATCTTCCTTACTACCAAAGTTTGGAATACTGAGCAAGGATATGACCAGACATTACGCTCATTTGATGAGAGCTTGGATAAACTCCAAATGGACTACGTTGATCTTTATCTCATTCACTGGCCTGTACGAAACAAATACAAAGAGACGTATCGAGCATTAGAAACCATTTATCGGGATGGAAGAGCAAAGGCCATTGGCGTTTGTAACTTTAGCATAGCACAATTAGAAGATCTAATGCATCACGCGGATATCGTCCCTGCGCTTAACCAAGTAGAGATGCATCCCCATTTAGGTCAACATGAACTTCTTGACTTTTGTAACTCTCATCAGATACAGCTCGAGGCGTGGCGTCCGATCATGATGGGAGAAGTACTTGAAATTCCAGAATTGGTCGACATTGGGAACACGCATTCGAAGACAGCTGTTCAAGTCGCCCTTCGTTGGTTGATTCAAAGGGGCGTCGCCGCGGTACCCAAATCTACAAATCACAACAGGATAAAAGCCAACTTTGACATCTTCGATTTTGAGCTGAGCTCTGACCAAGTCTCTATCATCGATTCGCTTAATCAAAACAGGCGATTGGGTGAGGATCTATCACATATCGAGTAGGTAGACGCTACAAATGAAATTAAAAAAGTGTCATTGTACTTCCTATTTGGAATAGGGATCTCGACGATCTACCATCTATTGATGGTTTTCATGCACTCGACTCATCCATCTATACCTCTCACATCACCAACACTTCGCGAAGTGCATCAGTCTCGATCAAGAAAGCATCGTGGCCAAATTGGGTTTCGATCTCAACATAAGATGCTCCAGGAATTAAGCTGGCTAATCGATGTTGCTCCGATGTGGGAATCAATAAATCTGAGCTAAACCCAATAACCTGAGTGTCAGCTTTTATCATATATAGTGCTTGCTCGATCGAACCTCGGCCACGACCGACATTGTGCGTATCCAGAGCATTGAGTTGGTGATAGTAGCAGAATGGATCATACCGATCTACAAACTTTTGTCCTTGGTAGCGCACATAAGAGGCTGCCTTAAAGTCCGAGACTTTCTCCAGGTCGTCCTCTGATTGGCGGATGGCGAACGAGGCGTGCGATCGATAGAAAGGCAAAGCAAATGCTCGGGCCCCGCGCAATCCTTCTTGCCCAGCCGTGGGCTCATTACCCTTGAACGTTAGATCCGCATGCATTGCAATGCGTTGACTCTCGTGTATGGAGATAACCCAGGGTGACTCTTGTGCACTACAGCACATGATACGCATTGACTTCACTCGATCCCCTAAGCTGATTGCCATCTCCTGAGCGATATTACCTCCGCATGATCCACCGATTAGGCAATGTATTGACGCAATATTCAGGTGATCCAACAATCTCAGATGGAGCGCTGCCGTATCCCGGATAGTATATGCCGGAAACTCATGCCGGTATCCTTCACCTGTTGTAGGATTTATCGTTTTAGGTGAGGAAGTCCCATATGGCGAACCAAGATTATTCGCACAGATGATGAAATACTTGGTCGGATCGAACAATTCTCCCTCTCCAAATAGGGCATTCCACCAGTCTCCTACTTCACTATTAGCCGTCAGTGCATGACAAGCCCAGATCACGTTATCTCGGGACGCATTGAGCTCTCCATACGTAGTGTAGTTCACATGTGGAGTAGATAGTGAACCACCCAATTCTAAGTCAAGGGCATCCTCGAAGGTGTGTGACTTCTGACTCATCGAGGCGAAGATAGAGCTTGGCCAAAATCCGCGATAATATCATCGATATGCTCTAATCCCACCGATATCCTTATCGTACCGTCATGAATACCGATCTGACTTCGCTGCTCTTCACTCAGTTTAGAATGTGTGGTCGTAGCAGGATGAGTGATGATGGTTCTACTATCTCCGAGGTTAGCCGTTAGTGATGGCAGTCGAAGCCGATTGATGAATTCGAATGCAACTTGTTTGACATTTGTAAAATGGATAGTAATTATACCTCCACCCATGGTCATCTGTCGATGTGCCAAGTCGTGCTGGGGATGCGATTCTAAAAACGGATAGACGACCTTTCTAACCTCCGATTGCGATTCTAAAAATGACGCTAATTGCAATGCATTTGAACAGTGACGCTCCATCCTTACCTCCAGTGTTTCTAAACTCTTACTTAGTATCCATGCGTTGAATGGTGAAAGACAAGCACCTGTTCGTCTTAAAAAATCAAAGATTGGCTGAACATAGGTCTTTGTCCCCTGGACCAGTCCTCCCAATACACGTCCCTGACCATCGATCCATTTTGTCGCGCTATGGATGATTAGATCAGCTCCATAGTCGATTGGTTTTTGCAGGATAGGAGTCGCGAAGCAATTGTCCACACAAAACATCACGCCGGACCTCATGCATAGCTCACCCATCCACTCCAGATCGATCAGATCAAGACCTGGGTTAGACGGTGTCTCGATGAGGACCATCTTTGGTTTCTTGGCAATGGCCTTCTCCCAATGATCGTGATCGTGGATATCCACTAAAGTGTAGCGGATGCCCCACTTCGGGAGAATCTGCTCAATGATGTAAAGACTATTCCCAAACAGAGAACTGCAAGCCACCAGATGGTCACCAGCATCGAGATGAGTGGCCAAGGTGCTAAATACAGCCGCCATGCCTGAAGCTGTAGCGACACCGGCTTCTGTTCGTTCCAGCGCGTTCATCCGCTCGATGAGCTCCGTCGTGTTCGGATTCGTGAACCTGGAGTAGATATCACCTTCGCCTTCACCAGCGAACATGGATTCAGCGTGCTCAGCGTCATCATAGACGAAGCTGGATGTCACAAACAGAGGTGCCGAATGCTCGCGGTATGGCGTACGGGACAACTGGCCACGAACAGCGGAAGTGGCGTCATTGAGATGATCGCGGTGATCATCGCCAGTGGTATCGTTGGATGTTGGGAAAGCGAGTGGTTTTGTGATGGATAAGAACCAACTTATGTGGCTTCGATATCGTAGGTGTACTCTACCTCAATGTCGGGATGCAAAGAAAAGTAAACTGAACAATACTTCTCTCGCGTCAACTGGATGGCCTGATCCAATTTCGTTGATTTCACCTGACCTTTGATCTTGAGATGGATACGGATCGCCTTCCAAGGTGAGGGCGTACCATCTACCCGATCGCCGTCTATCGTCATCTGAAAGTCATCGATAGTCTGGCGCTGTCGACTTAGGACATTGATGACATCGATAGCACTACAACCTGCTAAGCTGACCAGGAGCAATTCCATCGGCCGAAAACCATTTTCTCCCGCTCCAATTGCTGCACTTCCGTCTGTGTAGGTGACATCACCACGATCATTTCGCGCCTCTAATCGAAAGGCGTCATCGACACGTTTTAGTGTAATCATCGATCAAGTTTTTGCTACTACAATAATGCGACATGTTTCCTTCTCGGAATGATTGGGATCGCCTTTGACGATTCTTACTCACTATTGGCGCGCCATGTTGTTAATTCCACTGCAAAACGAGTCACCTTTGCTTCATGATTCAGCTCTTCCAATCTAACCCGTTGTTGCTCCTGTTCTCGGTGGCGGCAGCTGGCTATTTGATCGGGTCGTTGCGCATCTTTGGCAATCGCCTCGGTGTGGCAGCTGTCCTCTTTGTCGGATTGGCTGTAGGTGCTATGGACGTTCGACTGGACATCCCAGAGATCGTCTTTATGCTCGGCCTCGCGATGTATGTCTACAGTATCGGGATCAGCTCTGGGCCTGCATTTTTTGCTTCCTATAAGCGTAATGGCATGAAGGATTTCGGGTTCATTTTGGCCATGCTGGTGTTTTCAGGATTAGTCGCGGTAGCCCTGAGTGTAGCCTTTGGGTTTTCTGCTGGTCAGATCACCGGAATGTATGCGGGGAGCACGACAAATACGCCGGCGATGGCGGGAGTGATCGATTATATTTCCAATGCCCAGCTCAGTGATAAGGATAGCATCATCGAAAATCTCGTCATCGGATATTCCTTTTCCTATCCGATGGGAGTCCTTGGCGGAATGATTGCCATAGCATGGAGTCAGAGATGGCTTCAAATTGACTTTAATGCCGAAAAGCAAAAGTACAGCGGTGACTATCCCATCGGTGAAGACCTGACCAGTCGGACTATCAGGATCACAAATGAGGCGAGTACTGGCATCTCACTACGCGATCTGTTCAATCGTCATGATTGGAATGTCGTCTTCGGTCGAATGGCACGCAAGGATGAGGGATTGTCGCTGGCAAGTTGGGATAGCACCTTTGCCATAGGAGATCGGGTTATGATTGCAGGGGCACCGCAAGACATCGATGATGTAGAATCTGTTCTCGGCGAAAAGGATGAAATGAAGCTATCCTATGATCGAAGCGAGTACGATGTCCGGCAGATTTTTGTTTCCAACCCAATGGTCGTGGGCCACAGTCTGGCATCGTTAGAGTTAGATAAAAAATACAATTGCATTATTTCTCGCATCCGGCGAGGAGATATTGAAATGTTGGCCAAAGGGGACACCGTGTTGGAATTGGGAGATCGTATCCGATTCGTCGCTCGTCGACAAGATTTAAAAGAGTTGGCGAAGTTTTTCGGCGATAGTTATGCAGCGTCAGCACGTGTCAATTTATTCTCCTTTGGACTTGGCATAGGATTAGGATTATTAATTGGGACCATTGAGTTTTCATTTGGTCCTATTTCTTTCAAATTAGGTTATGCCGGTGGGCCACTAATCATAGGGCTTCTGCTCGGATCACTACGGCGCACTGGACCTATCATCTGGTCACTGCCCTACGCAGCGACGATCACACTGCAGCAGATTGGTTTGATTCTGTTGTTGGCGACCATAGGAGTGCGATCGGGCCACTCTTTTATCGAGTCACTTTCTGTAGATGGATTGTGGATGTTCCTTGGCGCAGCTGTAATCAGTTTAGCAACTGCATTTTTCAGTTTAATTTTAGGATACAAACTTTTGAAAAAGCCGTTTTCACTCCTCATGGGTATCGTTTCTAATCAGCCTGCTATTTTAGATTTTGCATTGGCCAAGGCAAACAATCGCCTGCCAATGATCGGATATACCATGATGTTCCCACTTGCCCTGATTACGAAGGTGGTAATCGCCCAGATCCTGTTCTTACTATTGTTGTAGTTCACCAGCACTCAGTCATTACACCTGTCTCAGAAGAAAAGCGATTCTACTTCGCTTGCCCTTTAGTTTTAGTCTTGGTCTTGGACCTCTCGGTGCGTTATACCCAGGTTCTCCCTCTGATTCAAATTTAGATCTGAGCTGTTGCATTTCAGCTTTCCAGATCTCCCGCTGAGGAGTAATTTCTTCTAATAAACGGTCGATATCAGCGGCATACTTGTCTACCAATGCGGAAATAGTCGCACGCTGAGCTTGCAGTGGACGGCGTCGAGCAGAGGCCACCTGGCTTCTCCATTTTTCAATCTGAACACGACCCTCATCGCTTATAACACTTTCTAACTTTATGCGCTGCTGATCGAGTACTGGGTCAATAGTAGAAATCTTGTACTCCCGCATCTTCTCTTTTACCATCTTCCATTCTTGGCGCTTCTTAGTGCGCTCCTCCACCTTTTCTAAATAGAGAGCATACTGCTGATCGTCCAATATTGATTTCATTTCTTCAACTATTCGGTCATGTCTGTGCTTTATTTTGTAATGTCTTTTTTCTTGACGTGAGTGTTTTGATCGTTTAATGTCTCGATGTAGATCATACACGGCCTTGCGCTGTTCTGGGCTGAGTTCTAATTCCGCTAACCAGGTGAGAACCCGAGCATCTCGTCGCTCCTTTTGATGAGGTTTATCGTTCCATTTTTGTGCCGTTACGCTATTGTAAACAAAAGCGATTACTATGATTGCAACCCATTTCCATTGTATGTTCATGTCTGTTCTTTTCGTTACTGATTAGATTGAATTTGAGAAAGCAGGTTTAATCGTCCAGACGACAAATGCATCGGGACGGATACGATTCAGGGTTTTTCCTGATCGGATCCAAGAAGAAGAAGCGGTCCTTTAGGGGGGCATAAGAAGATATGATTAGATTTCTACTTTGGGTGTGCGGGACAGTGTGTGGTTTGATGATGTATGGACAGTCCCCAGCTAACATACTCCGAGATATTCCTGCGTCGAATGGCTTCTCCAGCCCTCAGGCGATCGAAGCCACCTTCAACAATGCAAGACGGCAAGAAGAAATCCAGCTAAACCTGCCAACAAACACCATAGGTAATCTCATTCTTCCCACAGGTTGGAATCAACTCTCAGAAGAAGAACGTATGCTTTATCTACTCAATGATGAGCGCACCTCGAGAGCAGGGATCAACTATGGGCAAGGTCCCGTCCTTGGGCTACCATTCGAAGGGGTCGAGCGACGTGTTGATGACGTTGCCAAGGGATATGCTCAGGTACTTTTTGATAATGATGCGTTCACTCATTCCTTTGGTGGGTCGAGTCCATTCCAGCGTGTCGCAGCAGCTTATCCGACAGGATGCCGAGAGTTTACTTCTCGAGGCGAGAATCTATATGCGGCCTTCAGTTCTGGCAACAACTCCTTCTCCAGTGCGGTCGAGCAAGCGGTGTATGGTTTTAATTATGCAGATGCGGGAAGTCGATGGGGGCATCGAGAGATGAATTTGCTACAAGACCGCGATTTGCAGGGCAGAGCATATGGTTTCACAGATAACCACGGAATAGCTCGTCAAGAAGGGTTCATAGGTGTTGGAGTTGTTCGAGGTGCGAACTACCGAGGATGGAACTCTGGAGTGGTCGTTGTTTTGAACTATATGGATCCTGCACCGAGTTGCACCTATGATGTCTTGTATACGTCCCGGCGCCCCGGCAACGATCCTGATAACGTGAACGGCGATCCGTGCGATGAACCTGTGAATATCTCAAGTGCGGTGACCGATCCGGTCATCTCGTCAGATGAACAAGTTCGTATCGCTAATGTGACCATCTCCCAAGCTACAACCATCTCATCGCCCGAGATCGAGTTTGGGTCGAACTTTACTGTAGATGGTGGGACCTGCATACAAGTCGTGAATGATGGATGTAATTATACCGGAACCTTACGATGTGAGACTGGAGAACGTACGTCCTATTCTTGCGATCAGGCGCCCGTTATGAATTGCGGTGGGACGATCCTTGGAGATAACAATGGAAGTAGCCAACGCAGCACCTATGGAACTCAGTCGCAATGGACCGGAGGAGAGGCCTACGTGATGTTTGACCAACCAGCGAACACCACCGTGACAGTCCGTTTGACGAATCTATCAGCAGACTTGGATCTTTTCGCTTCGACGTCATGCACCGGAGGTGTGTTTGCTGCCAGCACAAATTCTGGGATAACAGACGAAAGCATCAGCTTTAGTTCCTCGACTGGAGGGCGACGCATCATTATCGTAGATGGTTGGAATGGTGCTCGCAGTGAGTTTCGCATCGCCATCGAAGGCTGTTCGAATGCGAAAGGAGATACACAGGTGCCCAAGTCAAATCTCTACATCACCAAGACACGTGTTCACCAAATGGTCGGAACACCGATAGCCATCGACCCGAACTAAGGATCGATACAATCGTCGATTGCCATGATGAGTACTTGATCGGGTGATATCTACCATGACCGAGCGCCACATCAGAAATCACCAATCCTTAATAGCCCCTATCAACCGTGTTAATAATCGCAAATTGGGACACTGCATACACGCATCTTGTTTATATTTAGAATATGAAACATCTCAAAACAATCGGCCTTTTGCTCCTTGTCTTCAGCCCTATGGTAGGAGAATCGCAGACTATCACTGAGCTTGATGGCAAATTGAGAATCAATCAGCTCGATACCGATAATGACGCTGACTCCCTCCTGGTGAAACTGCCAGATGGGACGTTGGGACTTCGTGAAGCAGGTAGTATCAATGGTGCATCTGAAGCAGGAAATAACATTCAATCCAAGTTGTACTTCGGCAGGCCAACATTACCTGCCTATGAAAGTACAGAACAAGCAAAGCTAACTGCTCCTGATGCTGCTGCTGGTGATTCATTTGGTGTAAGTGTTTCGATTTCTGGTGAATATGCCATTGTTGGCACGCCATTGGACGATGATGGAGGGGCAAATTCAGGCTCGGCGTATGTTTTTGTTCGATCAGGGTCAACTTGGACTCAACAAGCTAAGCTCACTGCTTCTGACGCAGCCGCTGGAGACCAATTTGGGCGCAGTGTTTCTATTTCTGGTAATTATGCCATTATTGGGTCAGTGAGTAACGATGATGGAGGGTCTAATCCAGGCTCGGCATATGTTTTTGTCCGATCAGGATCCATATGGACTCAACAGGCCAAGCTCACTGCATTTGACGCAGCCATTGGCGACCAATTTGGTTTTAGTGTTTCTATTTCTGGTGATTATGCGATTGTAGGAGCTATCGGAGACGATGATGGAGGGGCAAATTCAGGCTCGGCGTATGTTTTTGTCCGATCAGGGTCAACTTGGACCCAACAGGCTAAGCTCACTGCTTCTGACGCAGCCGCTGGAGACCAATTTGGGCACAGTGTTTCTATTTCTGGTGTTTATGCTATTGTTGGGGCATGGTTTGGCAATGATGGCGGATCTGATTCAGGATCTGCCTATGTTTTTGTCCGATCAGGATCAACATGGACACAACAAGCCAAACTATCGGCTTCCGACGCAGCATCTAATGATTTATTTGGTTGGAGTGTCTCTATTTTTGGTGATTATGCAGTTATCGGGGCACCGTATGACGATGATAGCGGATTTGATTCAGGGTCTGCCTATGTTTTTGTCCGATCAGGATCCACATGGACACAACAAGCAAAGCTTGCAGCTTCTGACGCAGCCGCTGGCGACAATTTTGGTTTTAGTGTTTCTATTTCTGGTGTTTATGCTATTGTTGGGGCATGCTCGGACAATGAAGGCGGATCTGATTCAGGATCTGCCTATGTTTTTGTCCGATCAGGATCAACATGGACACAACAAGCAAAGCTCACAGCTTCTGACGCAGCTCTTAATGATTTATATGGGGTGAGTGTTTCTATTTCTGGTGATTATGCTATTGTTGGAGCCCACTTAGGCGATGATGGCGGATCTGATTCAGGATCTGCCTATATCTATTGATTAGGCTACTTATAAGTTACAGACGGGTCAAATCCGTTTTGATAACAACCTATACATGGATTGGACTGATTGGCTCATCTCGTCGATAAGTTGACCTATTAAAAGTTGTCACTCGTTTTCTCTTAGGCCACCTCTTTGGCTCGTCGGAACACCGATAGCCATCAACCCACATTAAGGGTCGATACAATCGTCGATTGCCATGATGAGTACTTGATCGGGGGATACCTCAAAAGGCCCACTGATCTCCAGCGAATCCCGAGCCTCTGCGATGGACAGCGGGATTTCCATCTGGCCATCCCTCAGATCTATCGCACGATGTACCGCATATGTAGGATCGGTAATCGAATTGATATCTATGGCATTCTTGCAATTTAGTTGGCCGGGACAAGGGAAACACTTTGGCGCCACGAGGAGAACAGCCGTGTCTCGAGCTACTACACTTTCAATCTCGGCCTGAGTAATCACTTTACCATATCCGCCCTGATATAAAGCCACCTTGTAAATCTCCCATCCGGGATTACCTACGAATAAGTCAGTTGAATACACAAATCGGAATCGCACATCCATCCCTTCGTATGCGCGAAGGTCGATCCATGACGTCATCGTATCCGTACTGCTACCTGTGAATGCCATTCTACCGGCACTGGAAGGATTACTACTGATTATCAACTGACCATCATATCCACCTGCTAAAAAGGTCTCATTCAGATCCCTCCAGATTGTGTCTGATCCAGCATAGATCTCAACAAATCCTCCATCCCAACTTTGCTCGATGTCATAAGCATGTTCGATCCGCAGTGATGCAGCGGTTGGAACTTGTAATCGAGGCGAAATCAAAGCATTGTCTTCATTGGTATTCACGCCTGAGATTCGATATAAAGCGGTATCACCACTCCCGATCAGCTGCCAACCATCATTTTGATCTCCATCTTCGATCTGCCACAGACCATACTCCTTTCCAAAATTATCGCTCCACACAAGAGTGGCGATAGGGCCCTCGGGAGCAGTGACACTACCCTCTCTCGACTTCCGACCGCTAAATGAGCTGTCGACAATGCTTCCATGGATGTCCTCCGCTAAGAACTCATCGAATAGTAATGTGTCTTCCTCGACAAGAACAGAATCCACGAACGTCTGATGCTGTTGAGTGACGATCTCATAGCTTAACTCCTCCCCTGGTGAGCTTACAGATTTGGCCAATGCCAATGAGGTGCTTAGTCCAGTCTTGCAAAAGTCAGGAGTCACATATGACGCTACGCCATCAGAACGATCACTTACTCGCCCCTGGTCAGCTCCAACTCCTAACCCTCTTCGGGCGAAACTTTCCCAGATTAGACATTGGTTAGCGCCTTGGTACAGCATCTCATCTGCCGCTAATATTGCATCACGCGCATCTACGAACCCTGGGCTGCAGGGTTGAATCTTAAGTGCTGTTGTGACTAAATGAAGAGCCATATTATTCCCTCCCGTGCCGCGATAGAAATCCTCATCAAACCCGTAGTTCTCCACCAAGGCCCATGTCATATCCCACAGCATCGACGACCAAACCTCTCCGACCCGATGTGGTGATGACGAACCTGGTATATCCTCATAGGTCAGCGGGTTCACTGTCGTATCCGATGAGTAGGGAAATCGACGAATGCCTCTGTCTGTTAACTCCTGCCCAAGAAGGTAAGTGGCGATACCGCGTGACTGATCACTCGAATCGGATGGTGTCATCGTCAGTACCAGTGCGTACCAATCACTCCAACCCTCACTTGGAATATCATTAGGGTCCTGGGCAGTAGTACTCAGACAGTCGGAGACACTTGGCCCTCCCGTGAGTCGATTCGTGATCCCATGAGCATACTCATGAATGATCACACCATTGTCAAAACCACTATCGAGATTTGGCCCTTGTCCATTGGAACTCCACTCGAACATTTGCATTCGTGGAGCGCGTCCATCCGGCGGTGTTGCGAAATTTGCATTGTTAAAACCGGAGGCATCCAGAGCCTCTGCCAATACGGGATCATTGCCGAGACCATCACCAGAATAGTTTAGAAATTGGAAATTTCCCGAGGCTTCATCAAAGCCGTAATAATGCATGATGTCGTGCATGGCATTGTTGACATAAAATAGATTGACAACAGCGGCATCTTGGTTTTGCTGAGGTGCCACATTCGGGTCGAATACAAAATCAAAGCATATGCTATCACCACCTGTGACAGGGACTCTACCGGAAAAATTATCAGGATAGGCTATTACGTTATTCCCCACGGTAAGGCTGTCCTCGTGCCAACCTAAGGGAGAAGCCTCCTGTGCTTCGGTCCAAGGTCTATTGACAATTTTTCGAGGATGATCAGATGGATTTAGTCCAGGCAGTGCTATGACATGATAGGAGCTGTCACATAGTGGATTATTCTCCTCAAAACTCATCTTCTGATGACTACCACACGATGTATGATCATGCATTTGATCGTGTCCAAGATCACAAGAAGAATTCCAGGTGATATGTTCCCAGACAGAGCCGTCTGACACACTGATCTGGTACTGATGCCAAGTCAAAGACGAATCTTCGAAAATGGCGATTTCAAAAACTTGCCGCAGGATGCCTTGGTCATCCACATACATGGTTCTAAAGTCCATTGGTTCGGTACTACGCCCATTAAGATCAATGGCGAAGCGTGTATCCTTCTTCGGAACGATCAACTCTGCAACTGTCTTTAGATTGAGATCGCGAAGTATCGTGTTGACAGCCTCCAATGGGGATACTGAAGAGCTTTTGTGGAATCGTGCGACCTCATAGCGCTGAGATACAACTCTGGCGTCGACATGCTCGATCACTAACATAGAGTCTGCAACCACGGAGCGGATTTTTCTGGAGATCGGAATGCCATTCCAATGCTCCTGCACATGCAGGAAATGCAGATTTGCTTTCTTGGCAAAGTGACCGTCGATCACATCCCATGTGCTGAATTGTTTTTGTGATTTCAGAGGAGATGAATTCTTATACCAAGCATCAAATGCGGATTGATACGAGTCAAGTTGTCCATAGCCTTGAATCGGCGTTAGGACTGCGCCGAAAAGGAGCACGAACGGCACAATCATTTGACACATCCCACTAATCACTATCGCAACTCGTTGATTCATTTGCCCTAAGTTCGGATACCTCAGAAGGATTCTCTAAAAATCACCTTATGAATGCGTCATTTCTTCTAACAGCCTTCCTCCTTGGTATGTTGAGTCTGCAGGCCCAGGGTACTTTTGAAAAACACGAGTACGTAGCCTCCAATGGATTATTACTCCCTTATCAGATGCTCGAACCTGTGAAGGATCAGAAACACTATCCACTGGTCATCTTCCTACATGGGGCGGGAGAGCGTGGCGGTGATAACGAAGCTCAGATGACCCATGGTTCGTCATGGTTTACTTCGACGGATGCCCTTCAGAACTATCCGTCGTACGTCATCTTCCCTCAGTGTAGGGCTGGAAGCTATTGGGCATCAGCAGATGTAGATCGCAGCTCCTATCCTGTAGACCTCAGCTTTGACTATAAACAGAAATCAACTACTGCGGACCTTCAAGCAGTGATGGATCTCATCCAAGAGATGACTGCGTCGTTTCCCATTGATGATCAACGCATCTACGTCATGGGCCTGTCGATGGGCGGTATGGGTACATTTGAGATCGTCCATCGTATGCCGCGCACATTTGCTGCCGCGATCCCGATCTGTGGTGGAGGAGATTCCGGGGGTTATACACGCTTGGCTCGTAAGGTTCCCTTCTGGATCTTTCATGGAGATGCGGACACGGTTGTGGATGTTACCGAGTCAAGAGATATGGTCGATGCTTTGCGTAAAAAGAAATTTAAGGCGATCAAATACACCGAATATCCTGGAGTGGGTCATAACAGCTGGGACAACGCCTTCGCTGAGCCAGATCTTTATTATTGGATGTATGACCAAGAGCGTTAGCAAAGGATAAATCAAAAAAGTCCGATGACTTGCGCCACCGGACTTTGTAGAAACATAGGGTTGTATATCGCTGCGTGATTATTCGATCACGATCATTTTGCGTGTTACAGAGCTCTTGCTGGTACGGATCTCATAATAGTATAGACCATTAGCAGGAAGAACTTCTCTGGCAATCTCAATCTGGTGAGTGCCCGCATCATAGGTGTCATCTACACGATGTACCACCTGTCCAGAAATATCAGAGACAGTCAGGGTGATCGCATCATTAATAGGAGTCGCAAACTGTATGGTCGTTACGTCTGAGAAAGGGTTCGGCGTATTCTGCCATACTTCCAAGGTCTGAGCAACATACTGCTCTGCTCTGTCGCTTGCTACTCTCAAATCAAACTGCTCCAGTTCGGCATCAAAGGCCAGATTATCGCGTTGGTTCGTAGATAATTGAATCATTTCGGAGACATGACCAGTCTGCTGAGCCTTCACCGTCATGTACAATAGTTCATCTCCAGAGGATACACGAGCGCCAGCGTTGTCATACCAAACAACCTTAGTCGTATTACCTGTAGTATTGAAGTCTGCTGTACCAATCTCAGCTGGACCTACCACCTCTGTTATTGCAAGTCCATTAGTCTCGAAAGCCATCTGCAGACCAACAACCTCCATAACCTGCGTTACGGTAAGAGGCACAATGACTTCATCCCCAGCATTAACCTGAATCGATGGCATCTCCAACTGAAGTGTGGACACACTTCTTGTCTCTGCGATTAATGAATTGGCAATCGCATTTCCATTGACATCACCGATTTTGACACCTATGAAGTTCTGTCCTTGACGATCTC
>JBCBIX010000062.1:0-15353 GCA_038523965.1 Bacteroidota bacterium | reverse complement strand
GGTTGCCTCCACTATACATTTTACATTCCGATCGTAGAGAACCTTGGTATCTGCCCTGCCACCACGTATGAGATTGAGAGCTCCGAGCAGTATTGACTTACCTGCACCTGTTTCTCCAGTGATCACATTAAAACCAGACACAAAATCAAGCGAGACATGATTGATGATAGCGTAATTCTGAACGACTAATCGTTTGAGCATAGGTCTAAATTGGGATTGCGAAGATACGTGATGACCTCACAAGGGTGGTGCAGGCCGAACCGCCGTCAAGGAAGGTATTGGGGTGATGATCCATATAACCATACCCACTTCATTAACAAGTGAAGCTTGCTGTCTGATTTCAAAGACTAATTTCTGTTGATGGTGTATTCGAAACTGATACTACCCCCAAGCTCTCCTCAAGAACCTTATAAAATTACCGTGCATGATCCCACTGATATCTTCAGTAATGTAACCTCTGAGTCGTAGGAGCTCTGGGATAGACTGTAGATCTGCGATGGTATTGATATCAGATGGACATTGTTCACGCCCAAAACCACCATCCAAATCGGTTCCGATTCCTACGTGCTCTGCATCGCCTGCAAGTTGGCAGATATGATCGATATGATCGACCATAACACTAAGGTTGACATTCATTTGAGCTGGCGTCGATACCCCCCTGATCCAATGAGGTACCATCATCCAAGCATCCAATGCAACTCCGATGACAGCCTTTCTGGAAATGAGCTCTTTGATTTGATCATTGTCGAATTGTCTATTGTGATTCACTAAGGCACGGCAGTTACTATGACTGGCCCATAGGAGCCCGTTATAGTAATCTATCGTCTCCCAGAAACTTTGATCGCAGAGATGCGTCACGTCCAGGATTAAACCCAGCCTTTCGATCTCGCGCAAAAGCTCTCGTCCCCTCACACCGATACCACCTTCCGAATCAGTGCCATAGGCATATGTGCCAGGGCCATAGTGTGCAGGTCCTATCGCTCGAAGACCATCCTCATAACTTCTCGCAAGATGATCCAACGTGATGATGGAGTCAGCACCTTCCAGACTTAGAATATACCCGATGGGCAGCGTAACATCCTCTTCGCTCCAAGCCTCCAAATGGGTTTCCAACTCTTGACGAGTAGTTATCTGAACCAATTCTCCAGACTCCTCCATAGATCGATACCAAGCCAGTTGTCCTTGTGTTTGTGCCCAGGCTTGTTCTGGCGAATTCCATCCAGGAAGTGGGTTGTTTTTATGCACATATCTCGCGATCTGCGTGCCCATACAAAGTCCGATATGTCCGTCCCTCATAGCAGGGAAAGAGACCGTATTCTTACCACGATCGGGTTTATCCGAAAGTCTTTGCTCACGTTCCCGGATCTCCTCGACGGTCAGTTGTAGGTCACGATTCCACTCCATCGCGTTCATCGCAAGATCCAGATGAGCATCAAAGACGAACATGATTAAATGGTGATTCTTTGGTTTCGTGCGCCCACTTTCCAAGTTTGAGTTATGGCACCTCCTTCGACAACTTGTAATTCTTCATACTTCGCGACAGTCGGACAGATATGGTACGGGATTGCGTAAAAGCCAGTGCCAATTGGAATATTATGCGCCTTACTGGTTCGGACCACAAGATGTTCCTCACTTTGGCCAATCTGCTCACTACCTTCTAATTCAAAAATTTTTAACCTTGGAAAATTCATCTCCGATGCAATAGACTTATGTCCCATATCCAGACAAAGAATGTTTGCTGACGGTTTGCTTACAACTCGTGTAAACAGAACAGCCGCATGTACAAAGCGCATATCTGGAAATAGTTCTTCGTATCTCGCATCCCATAGTAACGTAGTTCCCGGGCTTACATTTATTCCTGTTCGTAGACAATGTATAGGAAAAGACGGTGATCCCCCAGCTATAATTGACTGAACGGTAATTCCAATTTGCTGTAGGCTCTTCTTTAGATGAGTGACCTTTCCAAACGATTCATCACATCTTTCCCTTCTCTTATCTATATCGTGGTCTCTAATATGCCCATCGTACACGTGGAGTCCTGCAGCATAAATGCTTTCTGCAATCTCCATTTGTTGGCACAAGCTGATGGCGGTCGTATCAGGGGTACAACCAGTCCGATTCATGCCTGTATTCAAGTCGAGATATAGAGAGACCCTTTGATTAATGGATTTTGCTTGAGTGGCAAGCTCATCCAGAGTGTGCCGATTATCAACAATCGTTGCAAATTGAGTGGATGGAAATCGTTGTATTAATTGAAAGAACCGTTTGATATTGGCCCCAACTGGTTGCATCGCATAGAGGATTTCTTCAGCCTTTGCCTGTGCTAATAGTTCTGCCTCTGCTATAGTGGCACACTTGAATTTATTGATACCATGTTTCTGTTGGAGTTTTATAATTGCTTCGCATTTATGTGTTTTGATATGAGGATGGAGTCTCAATGGATCTCCAGCCATGTTGATCATCGTACGGATGTTTTGCTCTATTCGATCCGGGTAGACCAATAATGATGGAGATATCAGTTTGGCTGTGTCATCTACCTGATACCAAGGTTCTGTTTTCATTTCTGTCGAATCTATAATGCGAATGTCTAAGAATGAAGCTCGAACATGGCTTCTATTTCTACAGCGATGCCTCCTGGTAACATCATGCCGACCGCGCTTCTAACGCCCACACCATTCTTAGGACCAAACACTTCTGCCATTAATTCGCTATATCCATTGATCACCAAAGGATGATCTTTAAACTCAGGAGTGCAATTTACCATACCGAGAGTTTTGACTAATCTCTTTATACGGTTAAGGTCACCAAAATGTGTCTGGATCGTGGATAGCATGGTTAACGCCGTCTGACGCGCTGCGAGCTTGCCTTCTTCCAAGGAGTATGTGTCACCGAGTCGTCCGACCATGAGAGTTCCATCAGTTCTCATGCAGCCCTGTCCAGATACATAGAGGAAATTGTCTACAACTAATACAGGTTTGTATACTCCCGCTGGTGGTGGAGTAGGAGGAAATTCTAATCGTAGTGTTTTGATCTTCTCAGTAGGTGACATGCGATTTACGGTTAATTTAGATAAGGCGGTTTTATGATTATAAGAACTGTTTTACAGCCTGTACAAGACTTTTTTCACTTGGCTGTTTTGCAATGACACAGTTGAATTTCCTATTTTGAATTTCTGACGCTGTTGTGGGTCCTATTGCAATGTAATTATGGGCCTTCCCTCCATTCTTCCAAAAGGACCTGGCATTCATGGGGCTGGTGATAATTGCGATATCGTAAACAGCGGTCAGAGGCCTCTCAATCATTCGTTGATCATATACGATACACTCTGGAAAGTCTGGTGTGAGCAAATGTTGAACACTACGTAGCGAAGCTCTTCCATGTATGAATGTCACTAATTCATGCGTGAACTTATCGCGGATATTAGTCGCCACCTCTTTTGCATCGCCAGATCCAACGAAATCGGCAGTAATACCAAAGCTTTTCACCAATGCCGCAGTCCGCTCAGCAAAACAAGCTACTCGATATCGTTCAGCGAGAATCATCTTCTGACCATGATAAAAGTACCTCACTCCTTGCTGCGAGTAGAAAAAGATCCAAGATGTATTGGGGTAATCGAAAGGAACAGGCGAAAAGTCCAACATCGACCAATCATCATAACTCACATTCGAGTCTACTAAATTGAAATAAGTAAATAGTGCCCCTTCAGGTTTTAATTTTCTACTTACAAAGACTCTCTTCATTACTATCCTAATCCACAAAAATATCTTCTAAAGCTCTTGCTTTTTTCAGATAGATAAAACATCTCGAAGCTGCAATCACATCAGCACGGGCATTTCCACTCGGCGTGAAGCCTTGCTTAAACATGATGCGATGCATCTCTTGGAGAGAAGGCCATTTGTATCCCCGTTTTCCAGGTAGCTTACAGAAGTAGGTGGCCTCATGCATCAGACAGTACTTATCTGCTGCTATTAGTGGATTAGAACGAGATGCGCGGTAGTATTCGCTACCCATGATACTTTCGTTCAGTTGGAGATTGTGGGCGAAGACATACTCGCATGTTGTTACAGATTCTGCAAATTGATCCAAGACATCCTTAATTGCCACGCCATCCGAGAGTTGCTCTTGCTCCATGTGGTGTCGCTTCAGAATCTCTTCAGTGACGCTGAAGTGTTCTGGTTTTACAAACACGTTATAATCTGCGGTTGGCTTAAGGTCCTTGTCCAGGATGATCCAACTTACATGTAGAAGACGAGGCCAGTTAAATGCATCATCAAGTGGTGCTTTGTAGGACTTTGGTTTTCCATTTGCAGAAACATCAAAAATCAGATACATCTAATTTGGTTTGAGATGTTTGACAATATGCTCGCTTAACCCACTCGCGGTACTCCATGAACATTGGAAATGATTGATCGGTGAGCCCAATGTTGTACCAAGCATGGTGTAACAGTGAAAATTACCAGCATAGTCACTGTGCACATATGCACCCAGTGGCAATTGGCATCCACCGTCTAATAATCGTAGGATGTCCCGTTCGACATTGGTACATCTTGCTGTATCAGCATTATGGATGCCAGCGATAATTGACCTTGTAACAGTGTCTTCGGTACGGCATTGGTATCCGATCACTCCTTGAGCTGGAGCCGGGACAAACTCAATCGGATTGAACTTAAGTTGATTGTAGTTGGAGAGATCTATATCGAGCCTCTCGACTCCTGCGGCCGCTAATACAACTGCGTCAACTTCTCCATTGTCGATTTTGCCGATACGTGTAGGCACATTTCCTCGTACTGGCAGGATCTCCACTTCTGTATCAAAATGTTGGATCTGAACTTGACGACGAATTGAGGAAGTACCTATCCTCGTCCCACTTTTCAGCCTTAGAATACGTGAGGGATCATGTACCGACTTACTTGAGATGAGTATGTCTGCAGGAGAAGCGCGTTGGCTTAGCCCAGCCAAAACTAAGCCTGAGATCATCTGAGTTGGTAGATCTTTCAGAGAGTGAACGGCTACATCCACCTCGTTAGCCAGTAATGCGTCCTCGATCTCTTTGGTGAAAAATCCCTTGCCTTCGATCTTATCAAATGTGAGATTCTGAATTTGATCTCCCTTCGTCTTGATAATTACAAGCTCGGAGTTGATACTCTTCGCCGCGAGCTGCGATTGTAGGTCTCTGGCTTGCCATAGAGCCAACTGGCTTCCCCTTGTCCCAATTCGAATCATCCACATTACAGTTAGTGCGATACAAGTATCGTCGTTTATGACCAGGTCTGACACGTAGCCCTTGGTTTCATCGTTCCTTTAGCCCACAGATTATGAATAGACGAGGATATACAGCCCACGACATTGCCAAAATGGTCGGAGGTCAAGTGGTGAGAGAAGGAAATGTACTTGCATCCGAGTTAGTACCGATACATCAAGAGGTAAAAGGAGCGATTTCGTTTCTACGTGATGAGCGTTTCTTAACGGAGGTATACCGCGCTACACCCAGAATGATCCTAACAACACGTCAGATCTCAGATAAGATACGACATGGTAATCACGGGATTGTGGTAATCGAGAATGGCACTTCTGAGATGTATGAAGCATTAGCGTTAATCTATGACCTCGTGACATCTGAGGATAAATCTCTTATCGTGCCAAGTATTTCTCCGAATTGCGAGATTCATCCCTCAGCAGTTTTGAACGGCTCCGTACATATCGATGACCATGTGGTTATCGAAGCCGCTGTTAGCATCGGATCAGGCACAAGGATTGGCTCACATACCAAAGTAAAATCTGGAGCTCGCATTGGTCCCAATGTTAGGGTAGGGCAGAGGTGTCTCATTCATGAAAATGCTGTGATCGGATCGGAGGGATTTGGATTCTTGAAATCGGATAATGGCCAGCGAATCAGAATTCCACACTTTGCCTCTGTTCGCATAGGAGATCAAGTAGAAATAGGTGCGTCGACTGTCATCGATAGGGGCAGTGTCTTTGATACCATCATCGGTGACGGCGTCAAGCTGGATAATCTGATCCAGATCGCCCATGGAGTTCGGATCGGTGAGCGAACAGTAATCGCTGCACAGTCTGGTGTGTCCGGTTCCACGATTATTGGTCGGGACTGTGTCATCGGAGGACAGGTTGGTATCGCAGGACACTTGACGATAGCGGATGGATCCCAAATACAGGCTAAGTCAGGCATCGCATCCTCTATACTCCCCGAGGGCCAAAAGTGGTATGGATACCCAGCTCTGAAATACCTTAGTTATTTAAGAAGTTATGCCTTGTTCAAAAGGCTACCAGAACTACTTGATCGATTGGAGCGACTGGAAAAAAGAACATGATCATCCAATCTCTTTGGACATACGTCGATCTCATGTGTTACCAACATATTGAGATCTATCTTTATTGCTTAATTGGGTTGACATGAGAGGGCAGTACACGTTAAAAGAATCCATAGAATGGAGTGGCCGAACACTACATACAGGTCTTATGAGTTCGGTTCGCGTAGCTCCGGCAGCCGCGGGCTTTGGCATAAAATTCAAGCGAACTGACCTTGATATAGATAAGTGGATCAGCGCTGATACTCGCTACGTTACGTCTACTGACAGAAGCACGAATGTTGGGTCTGGGGAGGTCGAGATAGCCACAGTGGAGCATCTACTCGCTGCTTTTCGTGGTGTCGGTATTGATTGTGCTGAAGTGTATGTCGATGGTCCAGAAATTCCCATCCTTGACGGTAGCAGCTCACAGTTTTATGAAGACATGCTTCCCTTGAAGCACTCGCTTGAAGCTACTTCGACAAAAGTGTGGAGCCCGAGAGAAGTGATCAGCTACGAACATGCAGAGACAGGGGCGCGATTCACATTACTTCCCGCGGAGAAGTTTTCCTGTGAAGTGGTTTTGACATTTGACCATAAGGATATCGGCGAACGTTATGCCCAGTATACAGAGAGCGATGACTTCGGACAAGTCGCTTCGTCACGGACTTTTGTCTTTTCTAATGAGTTGGTAGGCTTAGCAAAAAAAGGACTGATCAAAGGAGGTAGTCTTGAAAATGCCATTGTCATCCCAAGCCCTGAGACGGGAGAGCAAGAGTTGCGAGAGGCGCTTCAGATGTTAGGGATGAATGACATCGACAATACTGTTGAGCGTGTTTCTGATGGCTTCGCTCTGCGTTCTAAAAATGAGCTGGCAAGACACAAGCTATTGGATCTGATCGGAGATCTGGTGCTCGTAGGATGTCGTATCAATGGTCGAATCATGGCCGAAAAACCTGGTCATACGGCCAATGTTGCCTTCGCAAAGCATCTCAGAGCACTTCATCAGAAGTCGCTGAAGCTCAAAGGCAAACCAGTATACGACCCAACAGCCGATCCCATCTATGATATCGAAGCAGTCCGAGGGTTTCTACCACATCGTTATCCTTTCTTGTTAGTCGATAAGATCATTGAGCTAACAGATACCCATGTCGTAGGTGTGAAAAATGTCACGATTAACGAAGGTCTTTTTCAAGGACATTTTCCTGGTAACGCGGTTTTTCCTGGTGTACTTCAGATGGAGGCATTAGCACAGACCGGTGGAATCTTAGCTCTTAGTACTGTAGACAATCCTGCAGATTGGGATACGTACTTCCTCAAAATGGATTCGGTAAAGTTCAAGAGGAAGGTGCTTCCAGGAGATACACTCATCCTTAAGATGGAACTTCTCAATCCTATCCGAAGAGGTATCGTACATATGCAGGGTACTGCATATGTAGGCGATCACATTGTCTCCGAGGGTGAGTTGACCGCTCAGATTGTCAATCGTAACGCTTAGATCAACTATGGCGATCAGTCCGCATGCTATAGTCCATCCGTCTGCTTCGTTGGGAGAAGGTGTTCGAGTAGATGCTTTTGCTACCATCGACGAAGGTGTAATAATTGGTGATCGCACCTGGATCGCCTCTCACGCTCACATTATTAATGGAACAGAAATTGGTGCAGACTGTAGTATTCATCAAGGTGCGGTGGTCGGCGGTGATCCTCAGGACATGAAGTATCGAGGGGAGCCAACAAGGTTGGAGTTGGGTAACCGAGTGACTATACGCGAGTACTGTACGATCAATCGCGCGACTGTGGCATCGCGAAAGACATCCATCGGGGATGACGCCCTGATCATGGCTTATTCACACGTGGCTCATGACTGTACCATTGATAAGAAGGCCATCCTGGCTAACAGCGTGAACTTAGCTGGGCATGTCCATATCGGTGAAGCGGCGATCATAGGCGGCATGACTGCCGTCCAACAATTTCTGCACATCGGAAGACATGCCTTTATTGGAGGTGGAACCTTGATACGCAAAGATGTTCCTCCGTTTATCCGAGCAGCACGTGAACCCCTTTCTTACATTGGTGTGAATACAATAGGCCTGGGACGTCGAGGCTTTTCTGCGGCAGATCGATGGGAGCTTCAGAATATCTACAGGTTGCTCTTCGTAGGGACCACTAACCTTAGCATCGGTATCGCTCGATTACAAGGGTCGGAATACTCAGAGAGTTCTTACGCCAAAGAGATATTAAGATTCATTGACTCAAGTCAAAACGGAATCATTCGCGGCTACCGACAGCTTCCTTCGAAGGAGTAGAATCAAAATATGGTTGCCGCCTTCGCCAAGGCCAAGGCCAATTGGTCGGAGTCGATCGAACTGGATATCTGATGTCGATCAAAGTATGAAATCATGTGTTCAGTGGGCATATTTCCGGTGAGGTCATCAGCGGCCATGGGACAACCTCCGTATCCTCGCATTGCCCCATCAAAATGTCTACACCCGCTTAGATAAGCAGCGTTGACTTTCTCTTCCCATTTGTCTGGCGTAGTGTGCAAATGCGCACCGAAAGTGACGTCGCTGAACCTCGGGATCAGATTGCTAAAGAGATATTGGATGTTATCTGCATTCGAGACACCGATGGTGTCAGAGAGTGACATATGTCTGATGCCCATCGAGTAGAGCGCGTTGACCCATTGTTCGACGATCTCCACATTCCACTCATCGCCATAAGGGTTTCCAAAACCCATCGATAGATAGATGAGTACGTGTTTACCACTTTTTATGGCTGTTGCCTGTATGTCTGAGACCCGGTGAAGTGAGGTCTCTATGGTTGCATTTGTGTTCCGCAGTTGAAAGGTCTCAGAAAGCGAGAATGGATACCCCAAGTAGCTAATTTGTTCATACTGCACAGCATCGCGAGCTCCACGTTGGTTGGCGACGATGGCCAGCAAGTCGGTATCCGTGGTGCCCATGTCCAATTGGTCGACGATCTCTCCAGTATCGCGCATCTGAGGAATCGCCTTAGGCGATACGAAACTGCCGAAGTCGAGACGATCGAACCCAACCTTCAACAGTTGATTGAGGTACTCCACCTTAGTCGCTGTAGGAATCCAAGTTTTGATTCCTTGCATGGCATCTCGAGGACATTCGGTGAGGTGAATCATAGGATATACACTAAGTCGTCGGAATAAAGGTCATCATTAATTCGGTGTCATCTTTTAGAAATGGAATCTGCCATAGGGGTTAAGCTGAAACATCATTGTCCTATTGCAAAGTCACCTTCAGATGATTAAAACGACACCAACGATGAGTGAGATGATGCGTATGGATGCGCTCCGCAATGTGGCTTTCCTTAATGGGGCGACCCGAACAGAACTTGACCAACTCGTGGAGTATAGCGAAATACTCGTACTGAAAAAGTTCGAAATACTCTATCGAAAAGGTGATATAACAGATGCTGTTTTTCATGTTCACTCTGGAATGATGAAAGTCAGTACTGTGGTTAATCAAGGAAAGGAGGTCATCCGTGCGATTGCACATCCGGGTATGCTTCTCGGCGAAGGTGTACTCTCAGGTGTAAGTCGTCAGACAGCTACATCACAGTCCTTAGATCGACAAACTAAAATCCTCGAAATCAAAGCTGTCGCTCTCCGTAGACTGATGATGACCAATGCTGAGGTGGCAGTATCCTACATGGACTACATCGCTCTCAAACTTCAAAAAAGCGCACGACGGTTAGAATCGGTGATCGCAGAGGATGCACGTACCCGTGTTATCAAGTTCCTAATGGAAAATGCCAACAAGTACGGTAACAAAGTCGGATACAATGAGCTTCTTCTGAAACACAACTTCACACAGCAAGACATCGCCGACTTTACGGGCACTTCACGTCAGACTGTGACCACGATCCTAAACGACCTGAAGCGTTCGAACCTCATCGCGATGAACCGGCGTAGAATTCTCATTCGTAATGTGAAAGAGATGGCCTCTTAGGTCGCGTTTGTCTTCTGAACCTGTATCGCCCAACGACTAACATCTCGACTTCCCTTTAGATGAATGATTTGTTTACCAAGCGTCTTTTCTCGGTCTAATCGTCTTAGGATGCCCGGCCTTCTGGAGAAGTTATAGGAGATCACATAATGGAAGAACTCCAGATCAAATCGCTCGGGACATCCTGGTGCAGAACTTGGTCTTACCTCACCATGATATCGTATCGTCCTATTTATCACCCGACAGAGGCATTGCCAACTGGGTAAGTCGACATAGATGATGGTATCTGCATGTGGCATTCGCAGATCAAAAGTGCTCGCATAGTTGCCGTCCATAACCCATCGTTCACCTTGAACGAGCTTCATGATCCGTCGCCTCCAATCCTCAGTGGTTGGTTCACTCCAACCAGCGCTAAAATAATGTTGATCCAAGTGAATGACCGGTAGATTAATTACCTGACCAAGATGTCCTGCAAGGGTGGACTTTCCACTTCCAGAACATCCTATGATCATCACTCTTTTCATGACTTTGCTATTCATAGTACCCGTAGAAAGCGGTGGTTAAAATAAAAATGCCCGTATGTCTCCACATACAGGCACTACTCATTGAAATAACCAAAACTCACATGAAAAGGAGCAAACAGTATGCCAGTTTTGGGGTAGTCTTCTCATAAAGGATATCTTGGATATGTGTACTTTAATATCCCATAGCAGTATCATCCCCACGCTGATCAGCTGCTACCTCGAGACGACCATCTGCTAACTTCACAATGGCTTCGACACGTCCTATATTTCCTCTTTCCATGAATTCGTGTCCCATTTCTTGGAGAGCTTGGATGGTAATACTATCGATACATCCTCGCTCGTAGATAATTGCATCTGGCTTCCATTGATGGTGAAAGCGACAAGATTGGACGGCCTCAGAGGCTGTCATATCCCACTCGAGTACATTTAAGATCGTCTGAAAAACGCTGGTTATAATCGTACTTCCACCTGGTGTTCCGACCACCATGGACAGATCTCCATCACGCGCTACTATTGTCGGGGTCATTGAAGAAAGCATTCGTTTTCCAGGTTCGATAGCGTTTGCCTCATTCCCCAGCAATCCAAAGAAATTGGGTACACCTGGCTTTGCGCTAAAGTCATCCATTTCATTATTTAGGAAGAAGCCTGCGCCTCCGACCACTACTTTCGATCCATAACCTGTGTTAATCGTGGTAGTAATACTAACCGCATTACCCTCTGCATCCACGATACTAAAGTGTGTCGTTTGCTCGCTTTCTCTGTTTGCTGGTTCGCCCGCGTAGATTGTTTCGCTATCTGTAGCAACCGACGGGTCAAAGGACGACATTCGTGAACGGTTGTATTCTTCGTCAATCAACCCTTTCACAGGCACATCCCAGTAGTCAGCATCTCCGACGTGAGTGGCGCGGTCAGCATAAACCCTTCGTTCTGCCTCAACCATGAGATGGATGGATTCGGGGCTATGCCATGTGTAGTCGCCGATGTTCCGATCCTCGACAGAACTTAATAGTTGAAGCAAGGCAATCCCTCCACTTGACGCTGGAGGCATGGAGATGATATCATATCCATTGTATTCACCGATGAGTGGTTCGCGCCATTTGGCTTCGTACCCAGCCAAGTCTTGCAGGCTGATTATACCACCACCTCGTTCCATTTCTGCTACGATACTGTCTGCGACCCAACCATTATAAAAGCCATCATGTCCTTGATCCCGGATAGCCGTCAGTACAGCGGCCAACTCTGGCTGTTGTAGAACCTCACCAGTTTGCCATTCTCCATCTACCTTGACAAATCTGGGTGTCCGAGTATTGTATTTGACGAATCGATCCTTTGTACGATTTAGTCCAGCAGCTTCGCGTTCAGTAAGCAGAAGACCTTTGGCTGCCAGATCTATAGACGGCTGGATGAGTGAAGACCAGTCCTTGAGTTTGCTATAGCGTTCATAAGCTTTTACCATACCGTCCACGGCTCCCGGTACCCCTGCTGCTAAGTGTCCAGCTGTACTTAGATCTCTAATTACATCTCCGTTCTCATCCAGATACATGTCCCTATCTGCGGCTGCAGGTGCGGTCTCACGATAGTCCAGGGCATCAGTAGTTCCGTCTGCCATCCTTAAGACCATAAATCCGCCACCACCGATATTCCCAGCGACAGGATAGCATACTGCCAGAGCAAAAGTTGTTGCAATCGCGGCATCGACAGCATTACCGCCTTGTTGCAGGATGTCTAAGCCTATCTGTGTCGCAGCAGGGTGTGCCGTGGCAATACCAGCTTGGCTGGCGATAACCGTTTTTTGGATGTTGTACTCGGGTATTGGCAATTGATCTTGACAGGCTACCACACAGAGTAAGAGTCCAAGGAACAGGAGCGATTTCATCGTAGGAGAGAGAGTTGTTTGCTGTGACAAAGTAGACAGAACCCTTCACTCTTCAATTATCCAGTGATTACTGCACGGATGCTTGAAGTGATCAACTCAACCCCGATGGCCATCACGATAAATCCCATGATTCTGGAGATCGCTCGGATACCAGCGACACCCAATACCTTGAAGATCAAAGGTGATGTCCTTAAGATTAACCAGACAATCATCGTCACTAATAGGAGTGCCAAGAGTACAGCTCCTCGATCAAGGATGGATTCATACCCCTTGAAATAGCCGATCATCAGCGAAATTGATCCGGGCCCAGATAAAAGTGGCATTGCCAGAGGGGTGAATGATATATCTTCCTTCTCAAGTGCCTCCTCTTGTACTTCTGAGGTGATCGAACGACTTTTTCTCATTGTCCCACTGAGAAGTTGCGCTCCAGATCCGAAGATGATGATACCACCCGCGATCCGGAGTGAAGTCAGCGTAATACCGAAAAACTCCAATATCGTGGCACCAGCCAAGAAGAACACAAGTAAAATGATGAAGAAGTAAATGCTGGCATGGAGTGCTGTAGTCCGCCGCTCTTCAACACTTTGATCTGGGGTCATAGCGAGAAACACAGGTACAGCCCCCAATGGATTCACCACACTAAAGAGTGCAGCACTTACTGCCAACACAATATCCCACATGAGCTTAGGACGTCTGTCGGATGATGAGTTCGAGCGCCTTGTTCAGTTGCTCAGTACGAGTCAAACCAGATGTATCAAGCAGGATTGCGTCTTCTGCTTGTCTTAGTGGGCTATCCTCGCGATGGCTATCGATATAGTCTCTCTTCAAAAGGTTGGCCTCCACGGACGCTGACGTGATATCAATGCCGCGTTCAGTAAGTTCGAGATGCCTTCTCTGGGTCCTTTTTTCGATGGTAGCTGATATAAACAACTTCACGTCTGCATCGGGAAAGACTACAGTACCGATATCGCGGCCATCCATTACGATGCCCTCCGTAGATCGATACCCACGCTGGAGTTGAACCAAGAAGGTGCGCACACTTGAGATCGCCGCGATGTTACTCACCTCTGACGATACTCGCATTGTACGAATTTCCGATTCAACCAGTTGCCCATTGAGTAAGGTAAGGCAGCCTTCGTCCGATCGACGAAAGCGAATGTCGATCTGGGAAAGGGCCTGAGTAACTGCTTGTTCATCAGATGTGCTAATGCCATGATCTAAGCAATGCAATGTCACCGCACGATACATAGCCCCACTGTCTACATGGGTATAGTCGAGTGTACGAGCCAGGTCTCGCGAAATTGTCGATTTGCCGCTGCTGGAATATCCGTCAATAGCTACGACTAAGTTTTGCTCTTTAAGCTTTTGGATTTCTTTGGCTAATAGAGAAAGCGCTATGTGAACACCTGTAGGTATCACCTCTGATGATTAGTACTCATCTTCATTAAAGAGGAAATCATCCTTTCGAGGGTAGTCTGGCCAGATCTCTTCCATATTCTCATAGATCTCACCTTCGTCTTCGATCTCCTGGAGATTCTCGATCACCTCCAGGGGAGCTCCAGACCGCACAGCATAGTCGATGAGCTCGTCCCGACTGGCAGGCCAGGGGGCATCTTCTAAGTGGTGTGCTAATTCTAACGTCCAATACATGCGCTAACTAAATTGTGGGTAACAAAACAACATGCCTATTACTAACAAATCGTTTCGTGGAGTTCCTCACCCTCCTAAAATTTCGGGCAAAAGTAGACTTTTTAACGAGTCACCCAAATATTATGATTTCCTTAATGTGTACCGTTCTCACAGCACTAACATCGCGTCTCCATAACTGAAGAATCGATACTTCTCTTTAACTGCTTCGTTGTATGCGTCTAAGATCAATTCTGTACCTCCAAATGCACAAACCATAATCAAAACACTTGATTTGGGTAAGTGTAGGTTAGTGATCATCGCGTTGGCGATGTTAAAGTCATAATTGGGAAAGATGAAGCGATTCGTCCAGCCTTCAGCGCCTTTAAGCATGCCTGTAGCAGACACAGCTGACTCAATCGATCTCATCGCGGTTGTTCCTACAGCAACGATGCGCCCACCTGCCTTTTTACGTCTATTGACGATCTGAGCAGCATCATCTGTGATCTCGAAGTACTCTGCATCCATTTTATGTTTTGAGAGGTCTTCTACCTCGATATTGCGAAATGTGCCCAGACCGATATGCAGAGTCAATTCTGCAAAGTCAACACCTTTGATTTCTAATCGCTTAAGCAGCTCACGACTGAAGTGGAGTCCTGCCGTTGGTGCAGCTACCGCACCTGTATTCTTCGCATAGATAGTCTGGTATCGCTCGATGTCAATTGGCTCGGACTTGCGTTTGATGTACTTGGGAAGTGGTGTATGACCCAACTCCTCGAGTATACCTCGGAACTCCTCGTCGGTACCATCGAAGTAGAAACGTATCGTACGTCCACGACTTGTTGTATTGTCAACAACCTCAGCGACTAATCTATCCTCACCTTCAGCATTCTTAAAAAAGAGTTTGTTACCAACACGAATCTTTCGCGCAGGATCCACGAGTACATCCCAGAGTCGATTTTCATTGTTGAGTTCTCGGAGTAGGAATAATTCTATGTTGGCTTCCGTTTTCTCTTTGATACCGTACATCCGAGCCGGAAAC
>JBCBIX010000061.1:0-15358 GCA_038523965.1 Bacteroidota bacterium | reverse complement strand
AAGCCTCAACTTCGAGTGGCGAACAAGTTTGGCAGATAAAAACGCCTTCGAACGATGTGCTTTACGAAAATCCAAACAACACTCCTCTTCCTCCTTCTGATGGTTGGCAAGTTGTACAGGGACTCAGCGGTCTCCCTGTTGTTTTTGGTAATGTATCGACTGTCCTAATTACGAGTGATGAACCGATTCCTACATTGGGAGAATGGGGCCTTATCATTTTGGGACTTGGCATGGCCATATTCACGTTCGTCTACATCACAGAAACGGATCAAAAGAGTCAAAATACTGTTCATTAATTGCGCAACAGACTCGCAAGTTTCTATTACGTCACCGAACGGAGTTACATCCTTTCATGCGATATCTAATTAGTACCGTTCTAAGGACGATTAACAATTTCGAGTAGTTTTCCATTCACCTCGTCCGTGAGCAAGTATAGTCGTTCACCTGGACTCATCGATACCTTCCTTGCCCTTACTCGATCATTGACAAAAAGTTCTTCTACACTTACAGGAGTGTTTTCTTCTATTCTGATCCTCCAGAGACTACCTCGAGACAATCCAGCCACTAACAAGTCACCCCGCCAAGTTGGAAACTCGTAGCCATTATAAAAACAGAGCCCAGTTGGTGCTACGGTTTGCAACCATGTATAGACTGGTTGTCTTTCATTTTTGATGTTCAACTGAGGAGGTTGATAAGAAGAATTACGGTACTTTCCTGAAGTTGTGACGGGCCATCCATAGTTGGCTCCTGGAGATAACATATTTAACTCATCACCCTGAACACTGCCGTGCTCGGAGAACCAGATCTTATCATCACTTGGGTTTAGAGTTATGCCTTGTGACGCGCGAATTCCCATCGCGTATATGCCTGGCAAGGCACCCTCAGCCAAGATGGGGTTATCATCAGGTATACTACCATCTTCATTCCATCTGTAGATCTTGCCGCGTGGATCTGTAACATCCTGGGCTACCGGGAGGTCCGGCTGATCCATTTCATTGTAGAATCGCTCTCCGATGGTTGCATATAATTTTCCATCTTGACCAAATACCATCCCACCACCGTAATGGAATAAATCATGTCGATACGGCAATGCTGTAAAAATTTCTACTATTTCAGTAAGTGAATCCGACTGTAGAGTAGCTCTGATGATGCGTGTTGTAGATCCTTGTTCAGACTCAGCGGCATACGAGATGTACACCCACTGGTTATCCATAAACTGAGGATGCAGAACGACTTCAAAAATCCCAGAATTATCACGAAAATCCTTGACACGAATACTGTCGACCAGATCTGTCGGAAACCCTCGGATAATCACACGCGCTCCCGTCGACAAGTCCACTCGAAGCAGATCTCCATCTTTCTCGGTGATGAGGACATCCTCATCTGATATGAATGCTATACTCCATGGATGCTTGAGACTATCTAAGACTTCAACTTTGGTTGGTCTTGAGGCTGCAATAGTTGCATCTACCGAATTGTGATGACAAGAAATACAAATACCAATCAGTCCGATGAAAGCAAGAACTGAGATCATTTTTATCGTCATAACCACCTTCTATTTCTTATTCTTCGAGAATAGAATTTTCGGTTGGAATCCACCCCACTTCGCGTCGCCATTGATCGTATTCTTTTTGTCGTGATACTCGATCGATTGGAGCACTTTCACCTTCTGCCTTTGCTCGATCCCGCATGATCTGGGTTTGCTCTTCTACGGTATTCAAACCCAACTGCTCTCGACGCTCATTGACCAGTTCGACATCATCCATTGACTGGGGACTAATCAGCCCGTCTTCGTCCCAGTCAAATTGTGTTCCATACAGCTGGGATCGTCCCTCGAGGATGGCAATACGATCAGATAAATAAGCTAAATCAATTGGGGATGCACGTCCGAGATTAACCGCCTCTTGTAATAACTCTGCACTATGTTTCATGAATTGCGGTAGGCTTATCGCATGCTGTATGACTAACCAAGCAGCTTTGCTTGCTTCCCTACCGACCAGGTCGGTAGTAGGATAGCCATGCTCGCTCATGATAAGTCCAAGTCGACGAGCATGCGCACGGTGGATTGCTTCCATCTTAGGGTGATAACCAGTGTTAAGTTCTTGAGATCTAATGAGTTCATTCCTAATCGCAAGGTCATGCTCAGCCATTTGTATTAGCTCCGCCGATATCTCTTCCAGTTCTGGTTTCAAACCTGCTCGCTATTTAGAACGTCGTATGAGAGATTTCATAGTTCATTATTCTACGACACGCTTGGTGAACATCTTATGAATGATCGTCCAATGATCTTGAATTTTGACCAACATAAAATAGTCGATATAAGGTACGGGATTGTTGGGGTTTGAAATTTGAACCTTGGCAGTAGCAATGTCATTTTCGTAGTCAATTGATATAATTTTACCCACCTCACCAGTGGGTTTCCCTTCTTTTGTATCGGCGATATAAGCAGCACCGCTCCATGTTTTCAGCTCTCCATCTTTGGCGTAATATAAGTTAAGGTCTTTGTGGAAGGCTTTCTTTAATCGATCTGGCTGTCCATTCGTGGATCCTTCGATATAATCGACCAGTGTAGCGGTGATGGCTTCGAGTTCAGTGCTCTGGGATTGGGCTCGTAACGATGATGAGACCAGAACGCTCATCACGAATAGAGAGCAGATCGAAAATGCAGTTTTCATAGATGATGATTGAAATAAATGGTCTGAAAAATTGTATTCGGCTATGTTCTTATTTTACTAATCCTAATATCTAATCGTCTGTATCACTGTGTGTACGTTCGATGGAGAGATACTTTATAATACTATGCCCCTCACTCTTCCAAGTGCCAGTGAACCCTGCGGGAACCATGATAAAATCACCACTATTTCCAATCACACTATCCCCAGAGAGATCTGTGAGAGTAAGGAGGCCCGACAAGACTTGAATCATTCGCTCCTTGTTGGGCTTGACTATTTTGACTTCCTGAGGCGATTCTGCCTCTAATCGAAACGTTAGTTCTACACCTGCATGTAGTAGTTCTGAATATCTGCCCTGTTCATCCAACTTGATGTGAGCGCCTGATAGCGTCGAACGATCAAACAGTAGATGCCTTCCATTCTGAGAGACGTTCTCAGGATCCGCTCGCTGCGAAGCGATCACGCTTAACTCGTAGTGTAGATAATCTCCTGCCCTGATCTCCCAATTACCTGTGAATCCCCGTGGGGCGAAAAAGCTATCGCCAGAATAAAATAGTTGAGCGGAACCTTGCTCTGGAGTGACAACCGCCTCTCCGTGATACATATGGACGAATTCATCAAATGGAAAATTATCCATTTCATTTATCCAAGTCTCTGTAGATACCACATAGACACTCAGATCATCTCCACGATAAAGTCTTTTTTGATAAAAATCCTTCTCGGGTTCATTCTTAATCTCAATCTTTTTCAATCCCAATCCTGACAATACAGAACGATCGAGAAGAATAGGTTTTATAATCTCAACATCCTGTCCTGTTACTGCAACATGGACGAGCAAGAAGGCCATAAATACAATCAGAAACCTTTTGTCGAATAAAGTCATCAAGAGTTCTAAGTTTTGTTTTGCCTGTACTGGCCAAATTCCCGGAGCACAAGTGTGTCGTGAAGCTATTCGTAATAATTCAATCAACTCCGTGGTCGATGGACGTTAATAAAACAAAAACACTTCGCCATGGACCTATAGCATTTCAGAAAACAGGAAGCTCCAAGACCACAAAACTGAAATAACTCTCAGTACTCTGTCTATAAGATCAGCATCCCTCCGATCATCAGCCATCGTCTGCCATAGCTATCAAAAGATGAGCTACTGTAGTCACGACTATATTGGATCGATCGCTCATTAAACGTGTCAAAAACATTGTTAATCACTCCATAGATAACGAGTGAACGATCATTAGAGAGGTCAAAACTTCGGTTAAACGTAAGACTTAAGTTCCGATAAGAACCAAATCGCCGACCATTTGGCGTGGCATCTAATATAGGTAGGATACCCTGGTCTTCCAATTCAAATCCTCCCTGAATTCCAGTATAGTATGTCCCTGGTCGATGCATGTAACTTAATCCCAGATTAAATACATCATTATTAAAATAAGTGACACCAGCTTTTACAAAATACTCCAAGTCGTTACTACCTCTATAAGTCAACTCATCATCCCTTACTGTAACATCTAACCATGTATTAGCAAGATCAACGACCCAGCGCTCACCCAGGCTTTTCTGAAAAGACATCTCGAGACCATTTATATCTCGAGTTCCAGGTGGTTGCTGGAGGATGAGATCTTGGGTCGTTGTAGTATTGTCTTCGACCTTATGATAGAGGGCCAAGGCCCCCCGAAACAACTCTGACTGGTATTCATACTCGACGGCATACTGCGTACTCGTCTGTAGCTGTTGATGGACATTACCCGAGGTGGGATAATGATAGTTATGATACTTTCCGGCACTAACTAACAAACTATGCATACTGGACTCTGGCTGATACTTTGCTGATAGCTGACGACTCAAGAATGCCTCTTGCCCCCCAATTGGGACATTGGTTCGGAGGGCGCCGGATATGATCATATCATCGATGTAAGTCTTGGCATAGAGGTATGGCTGGATGTCGTGCTGAGACAACAATGCATCTGTAAACAGAGTAGGACTCCCCTCCTCGATCCGTCCTATTGAGACTGGAAAATGCTCTCTAAATCGATCACTGTTCCACTGATAAGTCAGTCCTCCTTGTAACACCGTGGCATCTGAGAGGTACTTATAATTGAGGGATGTGTAGACATCTTCCCGATCGACATCAGAAGTAATACTTCCGAGTGAAAACTTGGAGGCTGAGATATTGTGACCAGCATTAATCGTGAACTGGTGTTGATCTTCCATCCATTCTAATCGCGCTATGGAGATGTTGCGCGACTGACTTCCATTGGCATCTCCCTGATAGGATAGGAAGCCAATGCGCGCATCATAATCCTCGGTCGCGGTATAATTATAAAAAGAGAGCGATAGATTATCATTCCATTTTTTATGAAGTCTTATACCACCATCAAGACTTCCAAACGAGTTGATCATATCTAAGGCACCAGGGTTCACTCGTTTAAAGAGTTCCGACTGACTTCCATTGGCAAAAACACTGATATATCCACTATCATCTGAGCCAGTATTCTGACTCCACTGGGCCGATATGTGTCCCAAGGAGGCGCCCAGAGCCAATCCTTCATGGCCAGCCGACCGACGCAATGAGATGTCCACTAATCCGGCACTGGCATTGCCGTAGATGAGTGGTGGATTACCACCAAACACATGCTGATGCTCGATCATCTCAGTGGTGAAGATGCTAAAGTTACCAGTCCCATTAAGCTGGGTGAATTTGACAGGACTTCGGAGGGGAACTCCGTCGACGACGACGAGAGTTCGACCTGGTTCGCTACCACGAAGCGAAGGACTTGCGCTCTCCTCTGTATCAGTAGAGGCAGGCAGCATCTGAATCGCATTAAGAGGGTCTCCCTTGGCCACCGGTGTGAAGTAGATGTCCATGCGATCTAACTTCTTTACTGAAAAGTCCTCAGCCACTGGGCGCTTGGCACGGACAACAACCTCCGTCATCAAGTGCTCATCCGTCGTCAGGATAGTAGTTACCGGACCATCTATGAAGTTATCTACAGGAAGCATGACAGTCTCATATCCGAGATAGCTGATAACGATTGTATCGTTCGGATCAGAAGATTGTAATTCCAGTGTCCAGGAGCCATCCAAATCACTGAATGCTGCCTGTGTGATATCATCCAGCACATAACAGTTAGCGGCCATGAGACCCAAGGATTGTTCATCCAATACCTTGCCTGAGATCGTTCGCTGTGAAGTCAAAAGTGGAATCTGCAGAATTAAAAAAGCGGAGATATAGAGGAGATTTTTCATGTTATAATTTCATTGAATTGATGAATGAGAAAGGAAGTCGGGGGCTACAAACCCTACCCTACAGGGAGGAGGTTTCTTTTTTAATTTTAATGAGTCCGGGATGATCAGGATATCGAACGAGAGCTTCTTCGAGCAGTACCAAAGCATCGGCAGGGCGATCATCTTTTAATCTGTATCGGATGAGTTTCACATAGCTGTCATCCATACCCCATGTAGGAAGTAGTGGATTGGGAGGTGTGCTTTTGTAAAGTGCCAATGCTGTTGATAGTGAGGACTCTACCTTCTTTCCACCTCCAAAAATGCCCGGCTTATAATAGTCGTGATTACCGAAGGCGTACTGCGTTCGCGGGCACTGTGGATCCATCTCAACTGCCCGCTTCACCCATTTGCCCGCGATACCGCTGTGTTTTGCCATTCCTGTGAAGGACTTCCACTGGAGAGAATATCCTTTGATTAGACCCATCAAGGCATAGTCCTCGGCATTCTTATTATCCAATCCCTTGAGAATAGTGATGGCCTGCTCCGTTGTAGCCTTTGCCATTTCTTCATCCTGCAGACGGTAGGCCTCTACCTGTGATCGCTGATAGATGGCATAGGCTGACCAGTACTCGACCCAATGGGCGTTTCTGAGGTTTTCTGTGTTCTGGATCTGTTGGATCACCGCATCCAAGTCACTGGTGGAGCCGGATTCGAACCCTTTAGCTCTGGCGTCATCGATACGCTGCTCGACCCCGATGAGATAATAGTCCTGAGCCTGTAGAAAAGTGATAGACGTAAGACAGGTGCTGAGAATGAAAGTGATGAAGAATGTTTTCATAATGTTGAGTTTAAATTAGTTTATATTATAAATCAAAAAGACAAAAAAAATCTACGGCTTCAGGTAGGCCTGTAATCGCTCTACATATTGTTCAAATGCTGCCAGACCAACACTGGTTAATCGTACCGAGGTATTGGGATAGTTGTTGACGAATGACTTCTCTACGGTAAGATATTTGGCAGCTTCCAACTTCTTAATCTGAACACTGATATTCCCAGAGGTGGCCTTTGTCACCTCCTTAATACGATTGAAATCCACCTTGCCCTCCGAAACAATCAGCGATATGATCGCCAACCTCAACTGCGAGTGTAACAGAGGGTCTAAATCTTTATACATATGTCCTCTTTCGATAGTCACGCATCAGCGTCAGTCCTGGCAAGAAGAACAGGAAGAAACCGATTAACGCCGCGACAAGCGAGTGGTAATAAAAAGGGATGAACAGGGCGGTATAGGCGACAAATGTCGATAATACCACATATCCCACGAACAGTAAGCGCTGTAGGGACAATGCCGTCACCAAGGCAGCCACACAAAATGGGAGATACATCACCGTAGTGAATCCAATCCCAAAGCGATCTGGAAAAATAAATCCATTAAGCATGGCCATAATCCCTGTCATCAGCCATGCCAACTTGATAATATTATCACCAGAGTGAATCTTCCGCCTGTTTTTTCGAGCGTTACGACCACCTTCTATGAATGAGTAGATAAACATCGGAACCATCGTAAATAACCAGATCGTCCAAGAGTAGCGCGATAGTGGACTCTCTGTAAGCACAAACTGGATGATACCCGCAGCCATCACAACCGCACCCCACATAAAAATGATTCGCCCATTGTTCTCGTACTGGATACGCCTCACGTCGATGATCTTCTTAATCACATCTAAGCTCTCTTGCGGTGTCATTATTGGTTGCATCATGTCTTCTCTTGATACAAGGATAGTCTAAACTTGTTTATAATGCAAACTAAATAAACAGATACTTACAGTCACCATCTCCGCACATAGTCCAGCCGCTCCTAATCAGCTGGCCTAATACACGAGTATCTCACCCCAACAGAGTACAAGTTGAGTTTTGGGAACCACCAGGCAAAATGTGGGGTCTACTCCAATTAATACAGACTAATGTGACAGCGCTTATTGACTTTGTTTCATTACGCTCGCTATCATATTGTACTGTTCGAGTGCAGTCTGCTGATCAAACTCATCGCTTAGATTGACCACAGATCTTCTCACAGATGAAAAAATGAATGGTCGATTCGCAGTTGATAGATAATTCGCTTTTGTAATGATATCCTCGATAGAACTGGCGTACCACTGCCTCCTGACTTCATTTGCTTTTGATATTCCTTCTGGACTCAGATCTGGGGACCACAATTGTTGATTTAAGCTATCTGGTAACAAGGGGTGATAGAACTGCCACATTGAACACACTTCAAAAGGTCCTTTTTCACGATCATTCTGAAAATTCATGTAGTAGATGGCATTCTCGGGATCAAGACGTCCACCATGAACAGCTTCTAATAATATGGGCTCCAAATCCATGGTTGTCTTATCCTTACTCCTCCGCTGGGCGGTGTGATGTACGACGATATGGTGCTTCTGCCCTCTCAAATCAGGCTGATACCCAAGTTCCAGATGTGATGGGAATCCATTAGTCTCCGTTATGGCCAAAATCCGCGATAGATTAAGTTTTCTATTTGCATTTATCGTATCATCATGGGTATCGTACATCGGACGAAATCGTTGATCACGCTCGTAGATCTCTACAAATTCTTCGCGTAATTCTTCATCATAATCGACCTGCTTGGTGCTTATCAATTCGTCCCATGTTGACTCTGATATATAATCATTGACAAATACAGAATGGACATAGCTCGCATCATCCGTGTTGTGGAGTATCAATTTTAGATAGCGGTCACGCACTTTGATATCACCGCCCAGGTGGTTACACAAAGCAGCATTAAAAACATCTTTACCAAAGGGCTTTTCGATGCTACGAAATGCTCGTTTATATAGTTTCGCTGCCTTGGCAAATTCCTCATTGCAGATGAGGAGCTCGGCCTGATTTACATCATCAAAGTAGGACTGGACATCATCGATGTCTGAAGGATCCGTCTGACAAGACGATAGAAAAAGAAGAAGGATTAGGATACGCACGGATAAGCCATGATGATTTGTGTAATACTTAAACACTACAGGACCTCCTGAAGATCAGAGATTGTCTCACCCTTAAGATAGCACTTCTTCATTCTTCTGAGGTCGCCCGACTTCCGGGCTTAATAAGAGGATGATTCATCCTTTCGTCGATATTCTGCTTCACTTTTCGATGGAATCCAAGCGGGAGTAGTAATCATCGGCAGACATCGTGACTGTACCCTCATCTTTGAGTCATCAATCATTTTACAACTCACATACACATGACAACCTTACACATCCGTACTAAATCGATCTCGCATTATTGTCGAATGGCCATCTTAGCTATATCAGTAACATCCTATGTATCCGTCTTAGTCGCATCTGCGGCCATGTAAGCATCAACAACGACTTATGAAATACTGGAGGCCATGGAAGCGCAAAACGGCGCTCTATCTATTGACTGAGATCGCAGTTATCCTTCTGATCGTAGTACTGCTATCGTAGTGCGACACTAACCATTGAGCAGGCGCTCTTTCAGCTGGAGGACTTCTTGTTCGCCAAAATAGAGTACCTCACGTGGCTTCGACCCTTGACTTTCGCCGACAACTCCAAGTGCCTCTAATTGATCCATGATACGACCTGCACGATTGTATCCAAGTTGTAACTTTCGTTGCAGCATGGATGTCGATCCATGCTGATTAGATACCACCATCATAGCTGCATCCCAGAACATGTCATCAAGATCCTTTATGTCGAGACTCTTGGCATTTCCACCTTCTTCACCGCTGTATTCAGGTAAAAAGAACGGCTCAGGGAATCCCTGTTGGTTGCCGATGTAGTCCACAATGCGCTCTACCTCTGGTGTATCCACAAACGCACACTGGAGCCGCACAATGTTACCCCCAACGGACAGAAGCATGTCTCCTCGTCCGATTAGCTGATCAGCACCACCGGCATCGAGGATGGTCCTTGAATCGATCTTGGATGTCACTTTGAAGGCAAGACGTGCTGGAAAGTTCGCCTTGATCACACCGGTGATGATATTAACCGATGGTCGCTGCGTTGCAATGATCAGATGGATACCTACTGCCCGAGCCAACTGTGCAATCCGTGCGATCGGTAGTTCTACTTCCTTGCCAGCCGTCATAATGAGATCGGCGAACTCATCGATTACCAATACTATGAAGGGCATGAACTTGTGCCCATTAAGTGGATTGAGTTTGCGATCTCTGAATTTTTGATTGTACTCCTTGAGATTACGTGCACGGGCTTTCTTGAGAAGATCGTAACGCTCATCCATCTCGATACAAAGCGAATTGAGCGTGTAGATCACTTTAGAAGTTTCCGTGACGATAGGCTCCTCCTCATTCGGCAGGTAGGCCAAGAAGTGCTTATTGATCTGGCTGTACGGGAACAATTCGACCTTCTTCGGATCGATCAGCACCAGTTTAACCTGACTTGGATGTTTTTTGTAAAGTAGGGAGGAGATGATCGTGTTGATACCGACAGACTTTCCCTGGCCAGTGGCTCCTGCGATTAGAAGGTGTGGCATCTTGGCAAGGTCAACGACGAACACCTCATTGCTAATCGTCTTCCCAAGTGCAAGTGGAAGGTCCATCTTAGCGGTGGTGAACTTCTCACTTTTGATCACTTCATGAAAGGATACGATCTGAGGTTTCTTGTTAGGTACTTCGATTCCGATGGTTCCCTTGCCAGGTATCGGAGCGATTATCCGGATACCGAGAGCGGACAAGCTTAGCGCGATATCATCCTCTAAGTTTTTGATTTTTGAAATCTTTATCCCGGGTGCAGGAACGATCTCATAGAGCGTAACGGTAGGACCTATTGTTGCTCGAATTTTTATAATCTCAATTTTAAAATTGAGTAGCGAGCGGATGATCTGGTCCTTGTTGGCCTCGAGCTCAGCGCGATCGATCTCAAATTTCTGGTCCTCGTACTGCTCTAATAATTCGAGCGTAGGAGGAGTATATCTGGACAACTCCTTAGTAGGATCAAATGGCTCCTGATCCTCTGGGTTTTGCTGTTCGATGAGGAGATCGGGATTGATCTTCTCATCCTTAGGGATCATCTCAAGATTACTTTCTGAGACCCTCTTCTCGATGATCTCTGCGTTAGGGTTGGGCTTGACTCCAAATCCCTCGAGCGCCACCTCTTCGAATGGTGTAGCACCATCCTGGGAGGGTTCGCCTACCATCGTTTCAGGTAGTTCCAGGGTTAGATCCGCTGGTTTTGGAGTTGCTGATCGTTGTTTTGGGGTGACTTTTGGTTCTCCAACCACATCAGACGAAAGATCCAACTCGAGCCCGAGTCCATCATTGTTATCAGTGAGGGGAGACGACGGACGCAAGGTTGCCACCCCGGATTGTTCCTCATTGCCGTTGTCATCAACCTTTCCGGATGAAGGAGATTTTTTTGAGCCTGATCTTCTTTCTCCTATTCTAAATCTGAATAATGTAGGCATGGTTATCGATCCTAACCCAGCTGGCATCCCAAGAGATAAAGTCTCAACAGCAGGGTTGTATCTCCAGATGACCCACGATATGATACTGAACAGGATGAGAATAGATAGTCCTACCTGACCAACAAAATTTGAAAGCCAGTAACAAATATTATTTCCAAATGTACCTCCCCAAGGGAATCCAAAATTCTGGAAAATGAATGCACTCAGTATGGAGATAAAACAGATGACCAGAAATGTCTGCTGATAGAATTGCACCGATCTTACGATAGGAATCTGTTTGATCAGTTGATATCCGATATGAAACAGTAATGGGACAAAGAGCAGAGATCCAACCCCAAATCCCCAGTAGAAGAACAAGTTAGAAACCACAGCGCCAAGACGACCTAACCAATTGGTCACGGTCACAGATCCATCAAACAAGATGGACCAAGACAATCGAAGTACAGCATCTTGGTCTACCTGCCAGGTGAAGAAATACGAGACGAATGCCAAGAGAAGATATATCCCCAGAAGTCCAAACAAGACTCCACTAATCTTCGCCAATCGCTGCTCACGTGCCTTTTTCTCTGCCTTTGTTTTGCGTTTCGTCTTGCGCGCCATGAATACATATTATGCCAAATGCGAATGTATTAACATTTGATACATATTACGATATTCTTTAACATATGAAATGCTGATAGTCAGCTGAATAGACTCTTTCAGTATCAGACTTGCCTCCTAAGTAGTGCGCAGGATCCGACCATCATATCACCACATCCAAAAGGGTGGATACAAGCAATGTGTCCCCTACTTATATATGAAGGTTAGACGTGGAGGCTTCGTTTCGTTAAGACAATCTCATCTGCAGTATCCCAACCGTCATCCCGCTGGAAAGGTATTCCAAGGACATACTTGATCGCAACCTGTAGATGACCGGACTACTACAGTCGAGGTATCAGGGCAAACTCAACGCGTCGATTCAATGTCCGCCCGCTAACTGTCTGATTGTTTGCGATCGGACGTGTCTCACCGTATCCTGCATAGCTCATCCGCTCCTGGGAGACGCCACTATCTCGCAGGAAGATGTAGCACGCACGTGCACGCTGCTCAGAAAGCTGTAGGTTATCACTGGCCTGTCCCTGAGAATCTGTATGGCCTTCGATCGATAGATTAAAATCAGGATATCGCTCCATGATCTCTGCGATTTGGGTGAGAACGTCAAACGATTGTTGTTTAATCGCGCTATTGGCAGATTCGAATTGGACTGCACGCATGGCGATCTGAAGAACTTTTCGATCGCTTGGGTCTACCTCTGGACATCCTTGGGTATCCACTGGACCGGCACTGTTCGGACATCTGTCACGACTGTCATCAAGTCCATCTCCATCGCTATCTGGACATCCATCATAGACTGCCAGTCCTGGCCGACCTGGGCAGCGATCATCAGCATCAACAACACCGTCACCGTCACTATCGATCGTACGTAGCACTTCTGGCTCCGGCTCTTCGTCACGAGGACAGCCCCGCGTAGAAGCTGGACCAGGAGTCTCGGGACATGCATCGCGACTATCATCTACACCATCACCATCCGTATCGGGACATCCAGCATAGAGTGAGCTTCCGGCGCGAAGTGGACACTTATCAATGTTATCAGGAACACCATCGCCATCGCTGTCTTGATTGTCATCTGGACATCCATTATTCGCTGGGCTTCCTGCGACGGATGGGCAGCGATCATCATTATCACGTACCCCATCGCCATCTTGATCTGGACAACCCAAGGTATTCTTTGGTCCTATGCTGTTGGGGCATTCATCAATATTATCTGGAGTGCCGTCGCCATCACTATCGAGCTCTGGGCATCCACCATTGGATGCGGGTCCGGCCACTGTCGGGCATCTATCAAGATCATTTGGAATACCATCCTTATCTGCATCATCATCAGGACAACCATTGTTTGATATGCTTCCCGCCATGTTTGGACATTCATCTTCGACGTCAGATACTCCATCGCTATCACTATCTGGACATCCATTAAGAGCTGCCGGGCCGGACTGTTCTGGACAACCATCTTTATAATCTGCGATACCATCACCGTCACTATCTGGGCATCCGTCTAAATCTTCTAATCCCGCTACCTGCGGACAGAGATCCAACTCATCCACGATTCCATCCTCGTCGCTATCTGCTAAGATCTCTTCCTCATCATCCTGTAGCATCGGCTTCTCTTCTTCCTTCTGTTTTGGGGGTTCTGGCTTACCTAAGAAATAAGTTAGGCCCAGCCCATGATGCAAGTTGTTACGATCATCCTCGAGGGCATATCGATACTCTGATTGTAGAGTGAGGAATGCTCGTGGTGCCAGGCGAAAATGGAATCCAAGGCCTGCCGGGATCTGGATATGTGCAGTGCCAGGACGCTCGTATACATACCCTGCACCAGCGAAAATGTGAGGTACGATAGGATTGTCATTGCTAAGTATATGATAGTTCAATCGCAGGTCTGCACTGAAAACAGACTTGTGCAAATCATCGATCTGATCCTCCGTTTGAACTACTCCAACCTTGATCGGTACATTGACGTAGAGTTGATTCAGCAACTGATAGTTGAATCCAAACTCAAAGCCTGTGTGATATTTCTGAAATGCACCGAACTCACCGCCATTTTGCGACAAATAGTCCATCAAGAGTGCCTTTACCGTGATCCCCACCTTCTGATCACTCGGTCCAGAAGGGGTACTTACTGCCATCTCCTTATCGGCCATATCATCCTGTGCCATAGTAAGCTGCAAGGACAGAGTCGTCAGCGCAAGTAGGGTGAGTAATACGCGTCGCATATGGCTGTATGTTTTAGTTAGTGTTGGTTGAAGTGTCGTGATGATCATGAAGGATAAACTTCCTTGTTAGCACCGAACCGCTGACGATGTCTGAAACGTATGACTGACAAAAATAGCAAAGGAATTAGATAAAGTGTTACCATAATACGTAAGATGCACAAGGGCAGAGGCTAACATATTAGGGTTTTTCTTTATTTGAAAGTCCAGCATGTGGTGTGAGGACTACCATCGGCCACTATTACCGAACAAGTAATCTGTTGGAACCTTGCCTAAAACACACAGATTAAAGGATTTCCTACATGACGAGATAAGGCAGCTGGTTTTCGTCTCTCAATAGCCATTGCGAAACATCTCTTTCACCTTGGATCCCATCATCACGGCATATTTCATGAGTTTCCGATACCCATTGATATATAGCGAACATTTGCATTGTTTTGTTGGAGTGGACGGATAGCAGTGGTTGCACTTGAAGAGGGTTTTTCGCGAGGACTGCTAATACTTTTGCACAGAACCTTTAGTAGTCTGAAAGAGATCAATTGGAGTACTGCCTCTGTCAATATCAGAATAACTACACATGAAGAATTACCTATTCACATTGATGCTTTCGATCGTCTTTATTGGTTGGGGATGTAAGGAGGCAGCTAAAGATCCCATGCTCATCGAGGCATTCGATATCCACAAGGAGTCTGTTGACATTGCTGCCGAGACAGTTGAATTATGGGAAAAGCTTCCCGCGAGCGACTCTATGCGCTCTACGTTTGATGCGAGACTTCAGAATTGGGGGGATAATCTGATCGAAGTACCAGGCTTCCACTATCACCATGATGGTTTAGGACATCACCATGGCAGACCTCAACTTGAGTTAACACCAGAAGATGCTCTCCTAATTCAAAAAGAGTTCAGGGACAGTATTCTATCCATCCGCCAATCAATTCTTACCTATCAATCGAGACAAACTCAACAGTAGGCAGACGCAAGCAGCACTTTCTTTCAATTGGGGTAGCTGCTTGTCTGAACTTCTCCACAGTTTAGAAGAGTATGAATCATTGTGATCGGCTCAAATCTTTCGACCGTACACAAGAAAGTTAGTGAACTGAGTATCTAAATACAGGATATCTCATGTATTCCTTCTCGTAGTGGGACGAACGTTGGTAGATGAAATCCAGCTGCGCTCGACTACTTTTTGAA
>JBCBIX010000060.1:0-15531 GCA_038523965.1 Bacteroidota bacterium | reverse complement strand
AGAACCTGATATAATTCCTCTCCGATAACACTTGTGATTTCACCTTGACGAGTAGCCAATTTTGCATTTGTGGTCTCCTCGATACTTTCGAGTGCTTCTTCCCAGATGGTTTTTTCGATGATAGGGTAGTGGAGAACTTTGTAGTCTTCCAATTCTGCCATCATTGTGGCATATGAGATAGCATCCTCCAGGGTTCCTATGCTATCTACTAATCCTACTTCAAACCCTTGTTCCCCTGTCCACACTCGTCCTTGAGCGATTTCGTCGACGGCTACGATACTCATGTTACGTCCCTCCGCTACCACACGTTTAAACCTATCATAAGTGCGCTCAGTCTCACTGGTCAGAATGGCATCAGATCGATCCGATCTACTAATCATAGTGGAGTAAAGGAAGGTCTGAGCTCCTGTAGAGATTGTATCCCAGTTGATACCTAAATGATCTTCGAACATGCCGTTCAGATCTGGAATCACGGAGAAAACGCCGATGGATCCTGTCAAGGTAGTCGGCTCTGCCATGATAAAATCCGCTCCTGCTGCTATGTAGTAACCTCCTGAAGCAGCATAATCACCAAAGGATGCCACAACGTACTTGCCAGCATTCTGCAGGTCTTTTACACGATCCATGAATACATCAGATGTGAAGGCGCTTCCACCTCCACTGTTTACGCGTAAGACGACCGCTTTAATGCGATCATTATTTTCGATTTTTTCAAAGGTCTTCTCGTACACATCCATACTGACCTGACCTCGTTCGTCGCTTCCCCCTGTGATAGTTCCCTCGGCATAGATAACCGCGATCCTATCTCTTGCACTGCCAGATCGTCGAGGATGAGTATCGTAATAGTCTTGAAGTTCGATGTAAGTGGACCCGGCAGCACCCAGCATCTCTTCCATATTCTCTTCGTAGTCTTCAAAGAAACCGACCTGATCTACCAGCCCAAAATCCAGACACGACTCTGCATTGCTGGACCTCCGGTGCACGACGATATCATCTATATCTGCCGATAAGAGATTCCGATCCGTACTAATCACATTGACGAGTTGATCATGAAAAGCACTCAGATAGGATTGAGTCTGTAACCTATTCTCATCTGAGCTTTCGGTGCGGTAGAATGGTTCGACTGCACTTTTGAATTTGCCGGCATGATATACATCGAATTCGATTCCTGTTTTGTCGCTGAAGCTCTTGTAATAGGGCATGGTAACTCCGTAACCTTTTAGGTCTATGAGACCATTGGGGTTGAGGATGATAGAGTCAGCGGCGCAAGCGATCATGTACCCACTTTGGCTGAAGTAGTCACCGTATGCATGCACGAATTTGTCTGAATCTCTTTTGAATTCCAGGAGTGCGTCATGAACATATTTGGCTGAGGTCGGAGCCAACTGTGGGGCCTCAGTCTCCAGAAGAATACCATTGATTTTGCTATCGTTCTTAGCTGTCTTGATCAACCGAATAATGTCATGAAGCCCAATCGCGCTTCCAGAGCTACCCAAAAATCCACTTTGACCTATGTTATCAGTGTGCTCGGGTATTATGTTGTCAAAACGGAGGGTTAGTATTCCACGCACAGGAGTAGCCGATGTCGGCTCTACAGCAGTGGATGCCAAGACAGAGAAAAAAATGAACATAAGCCCACCCAAGGCAAATATGGTCCCAAGACAGGATGCAAAAAAGAACTTAAAAAATTGCTTCATTCGAAACTTCTACGAGTCAGAGGTGATAACTATTTACGAGGTCCAATCGTTCGGAAATCGGTTATGACAGTTAGTGCATTCGGCTGCCGTCGGGGTCCATTCGGGACAATAGATCGGCCTCATAGCTTAGATATTGAGCCCATCTTGATTCGACTTGAGCTGTATCAAAATAGTGTTTAGCTAAACCCAAAAACATCTTGTAATGGCCTGCTTCGCTGACCATGAAGTGGTGATAAAAACTCTTTAAGTCATCATCAGAAATGTGAAGAGATAATAGTCGGAATCTTTCACAGCTTCGCGCTTCGATAAGCGCACAGGTCAGTAACCTTTCTAAAAGGCGCGTTTCCCTTGAGCTATCTTTTTTCTGAAACTTCAGTAATTCATTTACATAGAGATCTTTTCGCTGTATACCCAGCCGGAGCCCCCGCTTGCGAAGCTCTTGCACCACCAGTCTGAAGTGTCCCCATTCCTCTGTAACTACAGGGCTCACCTCATCTACTAATCGATCTCGATCCGGGTACTGCTGGATGAGTGAGATGCAGGATGTCGCCGCCTTCTGCTCACAGTAGGCATGATCCGTTAAGATAGCCTCTATCGAATGTTCGGCCAGGTTGACCCATCTCGGGTCGGTGGGCAATTCGAGACCTAATTTGGTCTTGTTACGGACTGCAGGCATGTGAGCTGGTTTAAGAGTAAATCTACCTCATAGATAGTGTATTCTTCCAGGCCAGAAGTCCACTGCAAAGCCAACTTATCGATCTCAGCCTTCTGGAGCTTTTTGATAGATCTACGGTCCAAGGCGTAACTCATTTCATAAATAAATCCAGTTTCGAGATCATTGAATCGACCTTGGCTTCCCACCTCACACTGAAGTCTTAATTCGTCCTCATTGATAAGAGTGATCACAAGCACGGATCCAGCACTAATACCTCCATACACACTACGTGCTTGCTTTGAAGCCACTTCGACACGTAGCCTAAGTTGGATGTCATCTTCTATCTGTGTTAGTTGCGCGGTTGTCGTGATTAAATTTTCCGTTAACAGGTCGTTTTTAATTTCAACCGGGGTGTAGCTAAAGAAGTATGCTGGTACCATCTCGACACGATACTTTTTAGTCGATAGATCAATACCTTCGAATCTTATGTCGCAGTTCTGTTGGGATGGAATACAGAGATTGGAGATGAACAATAGAGTGACAACACTATGTACCATGATTTCATATTAGACCTTACAATAATACATACATGATTAGATCACTGCTTCTCATCGCGGCATTATCCATTGCTGCTTGTCAAACCCCCGAACCCATAATGGAAAAGATTCCAGTTACGTATCCAGAAGTATTGCGCGATTCATCTATCGTAGATGACTACCATGGCACACCAATCCAAGATCCATATCGATGGTTAGAGGATGACAATTCTGAGGAAACGAAGACGTGGGTGACGGCTCAAAACAAGACGACCTTTGGCTATTTAGAACAGATCCCATATCGAGAAAATGTCAAGGATCGGCTTGAATCGATCTGGAACTATGAGAAGTATGGTTCGCCATTCAAAGAAGCTGGGAAGTACTACTATTTCAAAAATGATGGCCTACAAAATCAATATGTCTTGTACAAGATGAACGAGGATGGTCCTGACGATGTCATTCTCGATCCAAATTTGTTCTCAGATGACGGAACGACATCTCTGGCAGGACTTTCCTTCAGTAAGGATGGCAACTATCTCGCCTACATGATATCAGAAGGGGGATCTGACTGGAGAAAAGCATATGTGCTCGATTTAAACTCGATGGAGTTGTTAGATGATGAGCTTGAATGGATCAAGTTCTCGGGTTTGTCCTGGGCTGGTGATGGATTTTACTACTCGCGCTACCCTGTTTCCAAAGACGGAGATGAGCTTAGCGCTAAGAATGAATTTCATTCACTCTATTATCATCAGTTAGGCGATACCCAGGACATGGATAATTTGGTTTATCGCAACCCTGACCATCCACAACGCAACGTTTATGGAGGAACGACTGAGGATGAGAGATGGCTTATCATCGGCGAAAGTGAGTCAACCAGTGGCAACTCGATAAGGCTCAAGGATCTCAGTAAGCCCAATAGCCAGATCGTCACCATCATCGACAACTTTGAGAATGATTACAACGTCATCGATAGCGAGGGTGACCAGATCTTAGTTCAAACAAACGCCGATGCGCCACTTCGGAAAATACTGAAGTTAGATGCCAATGATCTTGGTGCGGGTTTCAGCGACTTCATTCCTGAAAGCGAAGATGTGTTGCAAGGTGTTTCTATTGCGGGTGGGAAAATCTTTGCCGAATACCTGCACGATGCTTCCAGTCTGGTCAAGGTGTTTGATCTATCAGGCAATCACCTTGAAGACCTGACTTTACCTGGTATTGGAAATGTCGGATCGATCAGTGGTAAGAAAGAAGATAAGGAGGCATTCTTCTCATTTTCATCTTATACCAACCCGACCAGCATCTATAGTCTTAACACAGAGACGCTGGATTATGAGGTCTTTAAACGACCAGAGATTGACTTTGACTTTGACAACTATGAGACGAACCAGATATGGTATGAGAGCTATGATGGAACTGAAGTTCCGATGTTCATTACCCACAAGAAAGGCTTGAAGCTGGATGGTCAGAACCCAACACTTCTCTATGGTTATGGTGGTTTTGATATCTCATTGACTCCCAACTTTAGCATATCAATACTACCGCTACTCGAGAACGGTGGTATTTATGCCGTGGCGAACATACGCGGTGGAGGAGAATTTGGAAAAGAGTGGCACACTGCAGGCACAAAGGAGAATAAGCAGAACGTCTTCGATGACTTTCAGGCTGCTGCGGAGCACTTGATACAACAGAAATATACTTCTTCTGACAAATTGGCCATACGTGGTGGATCAAATGGAGGCCTTTTAGTAGGTGCATGTATGACTCAGAGACCCGATCTGTATGCTGTGGCGTTCCCTGCAGTTGGAGTATTGGACATGCTTAGATATCACCAGTTTACGATTGGTTGGGCGTGGGCGACCGATTATGGTCGAAGTGATGACCCAGAGGCATTTAATTACTTGATCAAGTATTCTCCACTGCACAATGTGAGAGAAGAGAGTTATCCAGCTACCATGATTACGACTGCTGATCACGATGACCGAGTGGTGCCAGCTCATAGCTTTAAGTTTGCCTCAGAACTCCAGTCAAAGCATCGCGGAGATAACCCAGTGCTCATTCGTGTTGAGACCAGCGCTGGCCATGGTGCTGGTAAACCAACATCCAAGATTATAGAAGAGCAGGCGGATATCTTGGCATTCATGTTTTACAACATGAATGAAGAGATGACTTTTGAAATGAAAGGGTAGAACAAAACAATACTAAGTGGGTCGACTGTGAAGTTTTTAGGCTCGCTTAGTATTGCTCTTTATCATTCGGGAAGTCGCCGCTCTTAACATCTGCAGCATACTGCATTGCAGCTTTTTTCATCTCATCATAGAGTTCGAGGTATCGACGCAGAAACCTCGGCTTAAAATCCTTGGTGATACCCATAAGATCGTGGGTCACGAGCACCTGACCGTCACAATGTGGGCCTCCTCCTATACCTATCGTAGGCATGCTTACCTGGTCAGTGACTTGTTGTGCTAACGTTGCCGGTATTTTTTCCAAGACGACCCCCATACAACCTGTTTGATCTAAGAGTTGCGCATCTGTCACGAGCTTGGCTGCTTCATCAGCCTCCTTCGCTCTGACAGTGTAGGTTCCAAATTTGTAGATACTTTGGGGAGTGAGTCCAAGATGTCCCATGACTGGTATCCCTGCACTCAGTATACGTTGAATAGACTCGATGACTTCGGAACCGCCTTCGAGTTTAACTGCATGAGCACCAGACTCTTTCATAATGCGGATAGCTGAACGGAGGGCAGCCTTCGAGTCACCTTGATACGAACCAAATGGGAGGTCCACCACAACAAATGCGCGCTTGATACCACGGATGACCGAGGATGCATGATAGATCATTTGGTCTAACGTGATCGGCAAGGTTGTTTCATGCCCAGCCATCACATTGGAAGCGCTGTCGCCCACTAAAAGTATCTCTATACCGGCCTCATCAAGAATTCTGGCCATGCTGTAATCATATGCGGTTAGCATAGAGATCTTCTCGCCTTGAGCCTTCATATTCTTCAGCACATGTGTAGTAATACGCTTGATTTCTTTGACAGAAGCGGACATGGAATTCGGATGTTGTTCTGTCAGCCAATGTAAATGGAAATCGCTTAGAAGCTCGCTGACACTGCCTTTTTGTCATTCGAAAGCTCAGGGTTTGTCCATTTTGGCTGTTCTACAAGCTGGATTACAGGTTGGCATATAGATTGACCACATGGGGTGTTTACGCAATTCAATAAAGAGCAAATAGATATGGGTAAGATTATAGGCATCGATTTAGGAACCACTAATTCATGTGTTGCGGTGATGGAAGGCAAGGAGCCTGTCGTCATTCCAAATGATGAGGGAAGAAGAACGACACCATCAGTAGTCGCATTCTTGGATAGTGGTGAACGCAAAGTCGGTGATCCAGCCAAGCGTCAGGCGATAACGAATCCTCAAAAGACGATTTCGTCGATCAAAAGATATATGGGTCGCCGGTTCAGTGAGATCGGGTCTGATGCAGGCAAGGCCGCCTACAGCGTGGTAAAAGGCGATAATGATACCGTGCGAGTGGACATCGACGATCGCAAGTACACCCCGCAGGAAATCAGTGCAATGGTTCTTCAGAAAATGAAGAAGACGGCCGAAGACTTCTTGGGCCAAGAAGTGACTGAGGCTGTGATCACAGTGCCTGCTTATTTTAATGATTCCCAGCGCCAGGCCACTAAGGAAGCTGGTGAAATCGCTGGTCTCGATGTCAAGCGAATCATCAATGAGCCTACGGCAGCTGCACTGGCCTATGGTCTTGACAAGCAGGGGAAGGATTCGACCATCGCAGTATACGATCTCGGAGGAGGAACATTTGACATCTCTATCCTTGAGTTAGGTGACGGTGTATTTGAAGTGAAGTCGACTAACGGTGATACGCGCCTTGGAGGTGATGATTTTGATGAGGTTCTAATTGATCACTTCGCAGAGACGTTCAAGGCACAAGAAAATATGGATCTACGCAAGGATCCAATGGCTCTCCAACGTCTAAAGGATGCTGCAGAAAAGGCCAAGATTGAATTGTCGTCATCGACAGAGACGGAGATTAATCTACCCTATATCACTGCAGTAGATGGAGTACCAAAGCACCTTGTGCTGAAGCTAACGAGATCAAAATTCGAACAGTTAGCCGACAATTTGGTCACCAGGACGTTGGCACCTTGTCAAGAAGCATTAAAGGATGCTGGACTATCGAAGAATGAAATCGATGAGGTCATTTTAGTAGGTGGCTCGACACGTATCCCAAAGATCCAGCAGGCCGTTGAAGAGTTTTTTGGAAAGAAGCCAAATCGTTCAGTTAATCCTGACGAAGTGGTTGCTATCGGTGCTTCTATTCAGGGAGGTGTATTAAGTGGAGATGTGCAGGATGTTCTCTTGCTTGATGTCACACCACTTTCGCTTGGAATAGAAACGATGGGCGGTGTATATGACGTCGTCATCGAGGCGAATTCGACCATTCCCACCAAGAAAGCCAAGACGTACAGTACTGCCGCAGATAACCAACCTTCTGTGGAGATTCATATCCTACAGGGTGAACGTCCGATGGCGAAGGATAATAGAAGTGTGGGCAGATTTATCCTTAACGATATTCCTCCAGCACCGAGAGGTGTACCTCAGATCGAAGTGTCCTTTGATATTGATGCTAATGGTATCCTGAGTGTATCTGCAAAGGACAAGGGAACTGGCAAAGAGCAGAACATCCGAATCGAAGCATCAACTGGGCTATCTGAAGATGAGATCGCTAAGATGAAAGCAGAGGCTGAGGCGAATGCGGATGCGGACAATGCGGCACGAGAGAAGGTTGATAAGCTAAATGCGGCGGACTCACTTGTTTTCCAGACTGAGAAGCAGCTGAACGAATTCGGTGATAAGATCCCAGAAGACAAAAAAGGCCCTATCGAGAAAGCAGTGGCCGACCTTAAGGAAGCTCATAAAATCGAGGATTTAGCGGCTATTGAGACTGCCACTGAAACCTTAAATACTGCCTGGACAGCAGCGAGTCAGGATATCTACAAGGCACAACAAGAAGCAGGACCGTCACCAGATCCAACGACGGGCGCATCCGGCGAAACGGGTGCTGATGATACTGAAGATGTTACAGATGTAGAGTTTGAAGAGGTCGACGAGAACGCTTAGGCGATTCTTGAAAAATAAAGTTATTGAAAGGCTATCCTCTCATGAGGGTGGCCTTTTTCTATTAGTACTCGATACTTATTTTCTTCTTCAGCTTGGAGGTGTAGTTTTCTACAGCCCATTCGCGATAATTCCTTGTGCTGTTGCTAATGTTGTAGCAATACTGACGAATTCTGTCAGAAATATCGTCACGTAATAGTCTGATCAGCCCAAGAGCCTCCATGAGTGACTCTGCGTTCTCAGTGATAATCTGCACATGCTGATCTATGGCTCGATCCAGCACCACTTCCGATTTCAGTCCCTCACTGATGACCTTCTTATACGTCTTGTTGATGTCAAATGTGACGGTCTCCGAATTGGCAAACTGAGCCCGAATTTCATCAGGCATGGTATACTTGAACAGTCGCTCGATATCGTCATCTGTTAGAAGAGTGTCCAAGAAGAGAAGCGGGTTTTTGAAGATCTTCTGCCAATCAAAATCTGACGACCATTCGCCGAATCTCGCCATGTTATTTCCGAGATCAATCACTAAGAATTCATCTTTTCCAGGGATGATGCGAGAACCACGACCTATCATCTGTAGATAAAGGCTTAGAGATCTCGTCGCACGATTTAAGATGATAGTTTCGATCGTAGGTTCGTCAAACCCTGTAGTCAGAATACTTACAGACGTCAGAATCGCATCAGGTTTTTCTTTAAACCACTGAAGGATCTCTTTGCGCTCTTTCTTGGTGTGTGTATTATCTAAATGACGGATGTTGTATCCCGCAGCCTTGAAGGTCTCATAGACATATTGGGATGTGTTGATTCCGTTGTTGAAGATGAGGGTCTTTTTGCCTTTGGAGTTCTTTTCGTAGGCATATAGCAGTTTCGATCTCATCCCGGCACTGGTATATAGTTCCTCTGATGAGGAAACAGTGTAGTCACCGTTAACACCGATTTTTAGTGTTCCAAGGCCAACGTCGTAGCGCACGGTAGCCAGCTTTGCGAGATATTTATTATCGATTAACCACTTGATGCTGCTACCGACCATGAGTTCGTCGTAACAGTCATTCATCGGTAGCTTAACACTCGAACTCAGCGGAGTAGCCGTTACCCCCAGGATGAAGCAATCTTCAAAATACTTGAAGAGCTTGCGAAATGAATTGTAGTGCGCCTCATCGATAATCACCAATCCAACGTCATCGACTTCGATCTTTTCGTCATTCAGCCTATTGTGTAGGGTCTCTACCATCGCCACAAAGCACATGTAGTCCTTGTAGTCTGGTAATTCCTTGACTTGGGAGTTGATGACCTTATTAGGGACGCCAAACTCACCGAGCATTCTGGATGTCTGTGCGGAGAGCTCTATGCGATGAGTTAGGATAAATACTCGTTTGCCAGTTTTCTCGATATATCGCCGAGCGATTTCGGAGAATACTACAGTCTTCCCACCACCGGTAGGAAGTTGGTAGACCATGTTGTGGTTTGTGGGGGCATTGGCAATTCTTTCGAAAATGCGCTGTAGATCTGCCTCTTGGTAATCATACAGTTTCTTACGCCCTCCACCCTGTGACGCTGATTCCTCTACTACGTTCTTCTCTTCTCTCATAAATTTCGAACCGCAAAAATACAGGCTATTCACACATGTCGAAGCTCCTGTAGAGTGAGTTCTCGATTATTTAGGAAGAATATTTGTTCGTCTACTTAGACAATCTGTCTGCTTCAGACAGAAGATGCTTCTTCGGCATTTTTCCTTGAAGGGCAAGTAGGGTAGTCGCATCATCCTCTGCGATATAGATGAGGAGTTCGCGAATGATCTCGCCGTCCTCCAGGGCGAGGATGTCAAGTTTGGTGCCGTCACTTGACACTTTGGCATATGGAACATAAGAATCGTTAGATCCAAGCGTGGCGAACTCTTGCTTCACAGAAAGTGCTGATTCATTGTTATAAAGCACCCGAATCCGTTTCATTCCTTCAGTAAGTGATTTGATATCCTCCTTGGCGTCTGATGGAACAGCGATCATTGCCATCCACTTAGGAAGGGTCAGTGCAAGGTCCGCCTCATTTTTATGCTCATGATATAACTTCGAAAAATCTGACTTTGTCACACATGTCACCTGTAAAGCAAGAGCAACTATCAAGGCAATATAGAAGGTTGTTCTCATGGTTTTGGTGTGACGACAACTGATGAAGGTGTGTTACAAATCATGGAGACTAATTTCCTAATAAGACTTTTCGTGACCAGGAGTTATCATTCGTTCTGAGTCGAAGTATGTAAATACCACGCGGATACATCGATGACGAAAAAGAGTAAGAATTTGATGCTGTACTTTGTCGAGACTGTAGTCTACGACCAGTTATATCAAAGAGGTCTATCTCATATTTGCGATTACCCATCTGAGCAAGTACTACTTCAACAGCATCGGGCCGTGTGAAGATCTGCGCCACCTCGAGGGGATCATCTGGGATAGGTGTTAGACCGCCGCAGATGTTGTTACTGATTAGCGAGAATCGTTTTGTAAACAGTGTTTCTCTCATCCGCTGCACTTGCCCTCGTGTGAAAAAGATCAAACACTCGTCGTCTCTCAATGCCATGAAATTCATATCCATGTCGCGGCTATCGCATGAGAAGACAGGCTCTGCGCAAGGACCAAAGTATGCAACAGCCTGTGTCGGGGTATCCTCGACGAGGTCATCATCCGAAAAGCATCCAGTCTCTGATCCAAATAGGTGGAACAAGTCTAAGTAATGTCCGATTTCGTGAGTCAGCGTTCTTCCCAGACCGAAGCGTGGCTCATCTTCATTAATACCAAAAGCATTCGGGGCGATGACAATACCATCGATATCGTCTCCCAGTGACTCTTCATTAGGGAATGTGCTATCCCCCGAATTCCCATCTCCTCTTTCGGCGATCCAGATATTGAGATATCGGTTGATATCCCATGGATCAGAACCTCCTGAACTGCGTTGTTTCACTGCACGAAAACCGGTCCTTACGCTCAATTCACTACCGATATTCCGAACAGTGGTTTGTTGTCTAACAATGCCGGTAGATGAGTTACCATCGGCGTCTACAGTCGCCAAACAGAATTCAATGTTGGCAGACCCAATGACATTTCTAAACTGATCTGGGACATTTGATCGATCAGCATTCCGACCATTGTAATCTGCATTGATGATGTCAAGTTGCGTCAGAATCTGATCATCATCGATCAGGTGTCTTTCTGTTCTCCAGACGTTGTGGAAGACGACAGGTATCTGGATCAACTCACGAGAAGAAGACAATAAATGAGGATGGAAAGGCCTGGCGTTGTGGGAGCTATGTGATTCACATCTGACTTGAGCATTAAGGAATGACATATGGGTCAGACCGAATAGCACAAGAAATATGATAAATCCTCTCAGCATCACAATGCTCCTAAGTTACACCACCTGTAGAGTGCTTGGAACGTGGACTTAATGCTAACTCTTCTGATAGCTGAAAATCAGGGATATTTTAAGCAACAAGCTGTCAGACCAGCATTTGAAGCGGATTCTCCAGATTGTTTTTGAGTGTATTGAGGAACTGGGCACCGGTAGCACCGTCCACTACACGGTGATCACAGGATAAGGTGACTTTCATCATATTACCAACGACAATTTCTCCACCCTTGACGATCGGCTTTTTGATGATAGATCCAACGGCCAGGATACAAGAATCAGGAGGATTGATGATTGCAGTAAACTCTTCGATACCAAACATTCCAAGATTAGAGATCGTAAACGTATTTCCCTGCATCTCCTCTGGCTTGAGTCTCTTCTCGCGAGCACGGCCTGCCTTTTCTCTAACCTCAGCGTTGATGATATGCATTGGTTTTTGGTCGGCGTGATGGATAACAGGCACAAGCAACCCTTCTTCGACCGCAACGGCCACTCCAATATGAACATCTCCATGCTGGGTGATCACACCATCACCCCATGAACTGTTGATTTTGGGATGTCGACGCAAAGCAGCCGCAGTCGCCTTGACCACGATATCGTTGAACGAGATTTTGTGCTCTTCGAGATCATTAACAGCTTTACGAGCGTCCATCGCACGGGCCATGTCTATCTCCACTGTGAGGTAGAAGTGTGGTGCGCCAAACTTGCTTTCACTCAGTCGTCGAGCGATCGTTTTTCGCATTTGCGTGATCGGAATCTGTGTGGATTCACCAGAAGGCACACCTTGAAATACTACCTGAGTAGCCGCAGTAGAAGCGGTTGTGGTAGGACCAGTTTGAATGGCTTTTTCGATATCGGCTTTCACTATACGACCACCTTCACCGGTGCCAGAGACTGATTTTAGCTCTATTTGATTCTCTTTTGCCATGGCTCGAGCCAACGGCGAGGCCTTGATGCGTTGGTCGTCCGTAGAAGTCGCAGAGGCAGTTGGTACTATCTCCTCTGTAGATGATGCTTGCGGAGCGTCTGAGCTGTCAGAGACATCGCTTTTAGCAGGACTACTCGATTCTGCCTCTTGTATGAGGGCTTCGAAATCTTCTCCTTTTTCTCCGATTACGGCGATAATTCCATCGACAGGTACAGTCCCTTCTTCTACTCCGATGTATAACAAGACACCCTCATTAAAGCTCTCCAAATCCATGGTCGCTTTGTCTGTCTCTACTTCTGCGAGGATATCTCCTGGAGCAACATCATCACCGACATTTTTGAGCCAGGAGATGATATTTCCTTCTTCCATCGTATCGCTCAGTCTTGGCATTCTTATGATCTCCGCCATGTCTTTATTCCTTTTTCGAGTTGATGCGGCAAAATAGCCAGAATGTCCGAATCACACCCTGCCTCCATATGCGTAAGACAACCATTGAATGAACGCCTAAACATCTTCTTGGAGATTTACTTTTACCTGAGATTGTTAAGAGAGATTAGGAGGTATGTCATATTCATCACGTTTGTTGGAGGAGGCCGTTGAGGCTTTAAGCGGGCTTCCTGGAATCGGGAAAAAAACTGCCCTCAGGTTGGCACTACATCTGATCAAATCTGATCAATCAATCGTAAAGCAAGACTTTTTGGCTCCTCTTGCGCGGTTAGTTACTGATATCCGATTTTGTGAAGAGTGTTTTAATCTCTCTGACGACCCAAAGTGTACGATCTGTACTGATCGCGGCCATCGAGCAGACACCATCTGTGTGGTCGAATCGGTACGAGATGTAATGGCAATCGAAGAGACTAATCAATATTCAGGACTGTATCATGTTTTAGGTGGAGTCATCTCTCCATTAGATGGGGTGACAGCGTCTGATCTTACCATCACAGAGCTCGTGCAACGTGTTCAAGAAAAGCAGATCAAAGAAGTGATCATGGCTATCAGTCCGACGATTGAAGGAGAAACAACGATTTACTACATCTCAAAGAAGCTAAGCCAGAATGATGTGCGCATCAGTATGTTGGCCCGAGGGATTTCCTTTGGTGGTGAATTGGAATATGCAGACGAGATGACCTTAGGAAGATCTATAGCGACTCGTACCCTGTATACGGCAGATGAGCTCTAATTGGACCGAAGACCGAGCGCTGTCATCATGTTGGTGAAGGTATTGAGAGGAGGTGCTTTGAGCACAATACTATTACCGGTGTGTGGGTGACTCAAGGACAATTCTGAGGCGTGGAGTAACATTTCGGTCATGTTCCACCTCTCTTTGAAAAGTCGGTTTTGTTTGTTGCAGCCATGAGGACGATCACCAATGATGGGGTGATTGATATGTGCCAGATGACGGCGTATTTGATGTAGACGCCCCGTTGTTGGAATAACTTCGACAAGGCTGTAACGACTTGTGGGCCATTTACCGAAAGGAACTGCAATCTCTGTTTTGCATATCGGGTAGACGTTGGATACGGCGTTCTGTAGATTACCAGATTCTGATCTCAATGGGTAGTCGATCTGTTGAGCTTCAGTGATGAATCCGCGAACTATGGCGATATATCGTTTACCCACTTCACGATCTACGAAAGCCTTCTGAACCAATTGGGTAGTGATCTTATCAAAGCTGAAAAGAAGTACACCCGAAGTTTTTCGATCCAGTCGGTGAACCAGGTTAACCCGTCGCCCAACAGCATCTCTTACCAATTGAAGAGCAAATATCTCGGCATCGGCAACACGATAACTCCGGTGCACGGCAAGGCCCGTCGGCTTGTTGATAGCGACCAGGTGATCGTCCTGGTAGATGATGTCAACCATACGACTCTTGCCTAATTAGCGAATGGTATCTTCTGCAAACTTGATTCGCCCTTTTAGCCATCCTGAATTAGGGATAGAAGGAATCATAGATAGAATCTCACGTGCCTTATGAAGGCGCTTTTTGTCTCGATTTTCGATGGCCAGAACAATTTGATAAAGCACGTCACAGTGACCGACGAAGTTCTTCTTGCGGGCTACGGAGATGCTCTTTTTTCGCCTTAGAAAAACCTTGAATGCTCGTATTGTCGAGATAACGAAATCGTATTCTCCCATTTGGAAGAATGAAGTCATGAGCATTAGCTTCGAGTTAAGGTTATAGGTGATGTCTTTGTACTCAACATCACGAAGCGTTTCGACCACTTTCCCATAGTCACCCATGTTAATGTAGATTCGTGCGATGTTAAATGAATATGCCGTGGATTGCTCATGTTCGGGAAGCTTAGTCTTGTAGTCCTTCGCAAAGTTTAGCGCCCAATCGTATTCACCAGCCTTGTAGGCGAGATAGACGATGTTTCTGTAAAAGGTAGGTTCTATCGCCCCATCGTAAAGTCCTTTGTCAACTCCGATTCTGTGCAATTTATAGTTGAGTTGGTCATAGGAAGAATCACCGCGGTTCGTGTGAAAAATAAATACACTTAGGAGGGACTCAACGAAAAAGTTCAAGTCACGCACATCTATACCATCTGTAAGCTCGATGGACTGCAGTAATTGCTCACAAGACTCAGTTACATCAGTCACGGCCTCAAGGATTCGATGACCATCCAGATAAAGTTGAGCAAGACTATCCGGTTGACTCGGCTGATGAGGTGGATCTGTGACCTGTATTAATTGTTGCTGGCGCTCACTGATCAAACGAGCATTTAATGTCAATTGGCGTCGACAAAACTCTATCACCGCAATGTCATTGAAAACCGCGTCGCATTCCTCGTTGAGCTTACTTATCGATTGATAGTTGACTTCCTCAAGTAAATTGTAGTTGGCGATGTCCATCTTGCGTCTGAGAAGTAGCCAATAGTCTATCAATTCAACAGAGCTAAAAATCCTACTGTGAGATATTTTATGGAGATGCGTGGATAGATATTGATCCACCTTTATTGTCGGGTATTTGGTTTTTAGCGCATCATGATTCATGCGTATTTGACAGAAGGATTCCTCTTCGAGTTGTTTTATTCCCAAGAAGTTGATCAATCTATCCTTTAGATCATGGAGGTCCTTGCGAAGGAGAACTTTACTGTCTTGGTAAGAGGGAATCTGATGTTTTATGTCCTCTGTGCTGAGTTCACTATGGTATTCATAAAGCAA
>JBCBIX010000059.1:0-16110 GCA_038523965.1 Bacteroidota bacterium | reverse complement strand
CTTTAGAATTGATCAAGCAGGTGAGTTTCGCTTCGTTTATGTGCTACCATTTTCTAAAAAGAAGGCCTTAGTAGAAGTCACCTTTTTTTCTAAAGATATATGTACTGAAGATGTGTACGAAGATATCTTGAGCGACTACATGTCGACTTATTATCCTCATCTTAAGTATCGTGTTACAAATAGGGAAATTGGAAAAATACCAATGACAACCTCGCCTTTCTCAAAGCAAAATGGACGTATCATACCTATAGGGACTAACAATGCTACCGTCAAGCCATCCTCAGGCTATGCCTTCGTGCGAATCCAAAATGAAGTTGATGAGATGGCAAAATTAATTTTGGAAGAGCGACCACGTGCCATTGGTCATCGCAAGAAATACATTGGGTACGACAAGACGCTTCTTAATGTGCTGGTTACAAACAAGGAAGAGGGAAAGAAAATATTCTCTACCATGTTTAGGGATAACGATCCTGCTCGAGTGCTCAAATTTCTGAATGAAGAAACTTCATTAATTGAGGAGTTTTCGTTTTTTAATTCATTGCCCCGATGGTCGTTTACAAAGGCCTGGATCGAAGAAAATGTGTTCGGCTAAGAAAAGTTCTTCGCGCTTACGAGGCTTAGGATTTCGTCTACCTCCCAGTTGGATTGTTCATGCCAATCCCCTTGATTTTTAAACCAAGTGTACTGTCTCTTGGCATAGTTTCGGGTGTGCTGCTTGATCTTGTCAATGGCATGTGATTCTGACCATTCTCTATCAAAACACTTGAAAAGTTCTTTGTAGCCGACGGTGTTTAGACTCTGAAGGTGTCGATGTGGATAGAGTGCTTTAGCTTCATCGATAAGTCCGTCTAATATCATCCGATCTACCCGATTGTTAATTCGTCCATAAAGACTTTCGCGCTCTGGGATAATGGCTATTCTGAGAGTTTGAAATGGTCGAGGATGCTCTTGTTGACGTAGGAAACTGCTGAATGGTAACCCTGATGATTCTGTCACTGACAATGCCCGGATCAGTCGATGGGGATTATGCAGGTCAACGATCTTGTGGTAGTCAGGATCGACTTCAAAAAGTGCGTCCTGTAGGAATTGGATTCCATTATTTTCTGAGAGACTGCGCCATTTAGACTTGATGTCATCCGGTACTTTTGGAAAGTGATCCAAGCCATTCATGACTGCCTTGGCGTATAGACCTGTGCCACCTACCATGATGGCGAAGGGATGAATTGCGAAACAATCCTCTAATATGCGCAGCGCATCACGTTCATATTGACCGACACTATAATTGTCATGGATACTTAGGTGATCGATAAAATGATGTTGAGCCTGCTGGAGCTCGGCTTTAGTTGGTTTCGCTGTGCCGATATTCATCTCTTGATAGAATTGGCGACTATCAGACGATAATATTTGACAACCAAGCTCCTTGGCAAGAGCTATGCTCAGTCCTGTCTTTCCGCTCGCAGTAGGACCACCGATTACTAAGAGCAAAGACTCCGACATAAAGGTTATTTTTTCTTCAGTCGCGACATGCCCCACAGATGCTAATAGCTCACCAGAGAAGATGATAGCGACGTTCTCCTTAGAGCATGGCGGACAATTGGCGATATGAGTTTGAGAGTGTTGCCGCCGGATCGGGGGCTACATCTCGCTCCAGAAAGTAATGTTCGATACCATTCTCGATGGCGCGGCTGACGATTTTGTTGACATCTAACACACCGTCTCCAGGATCTCTCATCAATGGAAATCCTGCCATCCACTCTCCCATGGTTTCACCACTACCACTAAATCGAAACTGCTCCGAGCAGTCCTTTAGGTGGAGTAGCTTGAATCTCGTGGGATGGTCCGTGAGATAAGTCAGTGGATCCGCTCCAGCCGCTGACATCCAAAAAATGTCTAACTCGAAATCCACATAGGTAGGATCCGTCTCTTCCAATAAGAGGTCCATAGGGATTCGGCCTTCCTTCTCAGCGTGCTCGTATCCGTGATTATGATAGGCAAACTTGATATTGTAAGCTGCCATCTTTTCACCCAAAGTGTTGAACTCCTCTGCTCTCCGTCGATAATCATCTAAGGTGTCCCGGCCTTCCATAAGAGCAGGTAGCACCAAATATTTTGGTGAGAATGGACCTACTCCATCCAGGAGCTGATCTAAGTGATTGCGTAAGCTATCTAAGTCGGCATGAAACGACGGACACGTAATTTTGTGATCGGCCAATACTCCTACCACCTCCTCTGTAGTATGTCCAAAAAAAGCATGATCAGTCAAACCGATCATCGCTTTCATCATCTGAAAGTCTTGCTTTGCCTTAGCCGAACTGAATGGATAGGGACCAAACATCTCGACTTCTTGGTATCCTAAGTCAGCCAACGTTTTTATCGTGCCCACGAAGTCATCCCCTACCATTTTAGGGATGGTAAAGAGCTGCACACCGACAGGTTTACTGCTATTCATTACATGAGATATCTTAGGCAGTTCCAGTGACGTTAACCCAACTGTTCCTATTGCAAGATTAGAGATGGCTTTTCTTCTATTCATGACCAAAAATTAACTGAGCGCCTTGCCGACTTTGCGTAAGAGATCTCGTGTTTTGATGATACCTGTCTGCTCATCCAGATCACGTCCTTCATACTCGATCCCTACGTGGCCAGTGTATCCATGATCTTTGACGATGGAAAGCATCTTCATGTAATCGATGACGGCTTCGTCGCCATTTTCGTCAAATACATTTGCCTTGGCACTCACGGCCTTCGCAAAAGGCATCATTTCTTCTACACCCTTGTATTTGTCATACTCATCAAGGCAAGGTGCGGTGTAAGGATTCTCAGGATCACGCTTCATGCAGAAGTTACCGAAGTCTGGTAGGGTACCACAGTTGTCCATTTTCACCTGACGCATAACCCCAGATAACCAGCTACCATCAGATGAGTATCCCCCATGATTCTCGACGATTACATTGATATTTTCTTTAGCGGCATATTCTGACACGCCACCAAGACCATCTACAGCTGCTGCTGCCACAACCTCTCGATCGCCTTGACCATAGGCATTCACCCTGATGGAGTGACAGCCTAACGTTTTGGCAGCATCGACCCACTTATAGTGGTTCTCGACAGCAGTCTTCCTTGCTGCATCATCAGGGTCTCCCAGTCCTCCTTCACCATCGATCATGATCAGAACTTGCGTTACTCCCTGATCGGCAGCACGTGTATTCATCTCTGAGAGATAGGAGGCATCTTCAGCTTTATCCTTGAAGAATTGATTGACATATTCTATAGCGTGGATATCTAAACTTTTCGCTTTGGCAGCGAAGTCCAGATGATCGAACTGCTTGGCCCACAGTGCTTTGTGATAGCTCCATTGTGCCAGGCTGATTTTGAAAAACATGTCATCCATGCCAGCATCTCCCGAGGTATTGGGGGTCATCAGAATGGCGTCCTTAGGCATCGATGAGCTGCCGGCACACGAGGTTAGATGAAGACCTCCCAATGTAAAAGCTCCCGTGAGATAGGCGCTATCTGTTAAAAATGATCGTCGATTTTTCATGTCTTAATTTGTCTCAATTATTCAGCCCACGCGCGCCCCACTTCACTAAGAGGGTAACAACCGATAAATTCTCCAGGTACAGGTAGATATGCCAATGTCTTGGTCGCCCCTTCCTCGGAGGTGAAATAAACTTGCGCTGTCAATCCACGTAACATCCTGAAGATGTTAGGCTCAGCCTCCAAGGCATCGATAGCAGCCAATGTCGCTTCGCGTTCATCAGTAGATAAATCATTGAATGACTTCGAATGGTCAGTCTGCGCTTGAGCTTCGATCTGTTCCAAGCCAGCGACCATACCAACCAATTCTTCTTCTGTCATATTGGCCTCCATGACTGAGTTGAGATAGGTGTGCACACCAGCAGTAAGCGCACCGGGAGTATCTGTCTCAGGGATAATCGTCTCACAGACGTTGCCTAATAGTGTTAACAGATCTGAATGCAGATAACCGTCTGTGGCCGTAGGTCCGGACTGACAGCCACTCACAAAAGCTGCTATGGTTCCTGCCGATAATCCACAACCAGCTAAAAAAGCTCCTTGTCGTAATGCTTCTCTTCTATCCATTTGTCTTAGGTGTTTATGGATTATATGTTTCCTTTTTTCAATTCTGACACGGCATAGTCTGCAGCCCGAGCTGTCAGCGCCATATAGGTCAATGAGGGGTTTTGGTTAGCCGCTGAGGTCATGCACGCGCCATCTGTTACGAAGACATTCTTGCAAGTGTGAACTTGGTTCCACTTGTTGAGGACAGACGTCTTAGGATCTCGTCCCATTCGTGCTGTTCCCATCTCATGAATTCCGTTACCTGGGTGGCTCTGCATGTTGTCATATGTCGTTACATCCTTGAATCCGGCAGCCTCGAGCATTTCTGCAGCAGAGGTGGCCATATCCTTGCGCATGGCTAACTCATTCTCCTTCCACTCGACATCAAAATTCACTGTAGGGAGACCCCACTTATCTGTGTTTTCGTAGTCCAGTGTCATCTTGTTCTCATGATAGGGGAGTGTCTCACCAAAGCCCATGAGATTCATACCCCATTTACCTGGCATAATTGCTTCTTCTTTGAAGTTTTTACCCATGCGTGCCTCTCTTGGCATCACCCAAGTACCACGTCCGGCTCCTCCTTGATAGCCGTATCCACGCAAGAAATCCTTGCGAGCAGTCTTGCGATCGAGGTTACGGAATCGCGGTATGAACACACCATTAGCACGACGGCCCTTGTAGTACATGTCTTCCCATCCATCTACGCTCGCACGTGCACCAGATTGGAAGTGATGATCCATTAGATTATGACCTAATTCGCCAGAATCATTTCCTAATCCATTTGGATAGCGATCCGACTTACTATTCATCAAGATCGAGGTTGTCCCGACTGCAGATGCGCAGAGGAAAACGACCTTGGCATTAAACTCATACGACTGCATCGTCTCCGCGTCGATCACTTGGACTCCTTTGGCTTTCTGAGTTTCCTTGTCATGTATGACACTGTGGACTATGCTATGTGGACGTATGGTTAGGTTACCTGTAGCCTCTGCTGCCGGTATTGTAGAGGCATTCGAACTGAAGTAGGCACCATAAGGACATCCTCTAATGCAGCGATTGCGATACTGGCATACACCACGGCCATTGTGACCTCCTTCTTTGGTAATGTGAGCAACTCGCCCGATCATCAGAAGTCGATCGTCAAAGTTCTTAGCTATTGATTCGCGTAGATGATCTTCGACACAATTGAGCTCCATCGGTGGTTGGAACTTACCATCAGGAGTCTGTGGATGCCCTACGTTCTGTCCGCTGACACCGATATACTGCTCGACGTAATCGTACCATGGTGATACATCCTTATATCTGATGGGCCAATCTACAGCAACCCCCTCTCGAGCATTGGCGGAAAAATCGATTTCGCTGTGTCGATAAGATTGACGACCCCACATGATCGAGCGACCTCCGAGGTGATATCCTCGTATCCAGTTGAACGGTTTTGTCTCTGAATAGGGGTGTTCGGTATCCTTTACCCAAAGGTGCTTAGTGAATTGACTGACAGTGTAGCCCGTGCGGCGTTGTTTTTGATAGTCTTCCCACTCTGCTTCGGTGAGGCGACCACGATTATCTACATCCCACGGTTCGAGCATGGCAGTAGGATAATCGGGGTGTTTGAGCATACGTCCACGTTCTAACATGAGTACGTTGAGCCCTTTTTCGGTAAGCTCCTTAGCAGCCCAACCTCCGCTAATACCGGACCCTACGACAATGGCGTCATAGGTGATTTCTTCGGATCCTTTGCTGTTGAATAGCATATGTTATACTTCGATTTCTTAGTGATTATACAGATACGTTACAGATGTCAATTCCTTGTTGGAGTGAGGCCAGCTTATCATCTCGCCTCGGGATGAACTCCTGGGCGATATATCCTTTGAAGCCTGTCTCCTGAATAGCCTTGATGATAGCTGGGTAATATAGTTCTTGGGTCTCGTCGATTTCGTTCCGCCCTGGAACTCCTCCAGTATGATAATGCCCGATGTATTCGTGATAGGTTTGAATCGTTCGAATGACATCACCCTCCATGATCTGCATATGGTAGATATCATACAGCAACTTGAAGTTGGGTGACCCAATTTTCTCAGCTAACTGTGCGCCCCAGGCAGTATGATCGCACATGTAGTCTTTGTGGTCGATCTTGCTATTGAGTAATTCCATAGTGATTTGGACGCCTGCCTTTTCAGCTGCTTTGACCACAGGTTCGAGACCAACTGCGCAGTTTTCCAACCCGATCATGTCATCCATTCCGTTCCGATTTCCGCTGAACACGATGATCTGAGGGATCCCTCTGTCGGCCGCTTTTGGTAGGATCTCAAGAATCTCCTGTCGAAGACGAGCATGCTGGGACTGATCATTGAATCCGACTTCGATTGCATTCTTGGCGACACCATTGGATAGGGCACAGGTGAGTCCTCGTAGTTGGACGGTTTGCCATTCGTCGGGATTCAGCAATTCGACAGACTGAATGCCCATATCCTGACATCGTTCCGCAAACTCCTCCAGAGGGTAGGACCAATAGCACCACTTGCAAACGGAGTGATTAACAGGAGAGTCAGATATTGATTTTGTCATAGCTGATACCATACATGGCTGCGAGGCGGTAGGATAGGTCTCCCGAAGAGCTTTGGATTGTACCCAAGATTACACTTCCAACATATCATACGACACCGAGGTGGAAATATATAATATTTTGATCCTCTGCGTGACACGGGTGAAATGATTAGACGCTGTCCGTTTTGGGCAAAGATTGTTTTGTGACACAATAGACGTCAACACTTTCCCCCCAACCTATCTCCGAAGCCTAAGGAATCATCTAATTCCAACATCAACATGCGTATGGATCATCAGAATGAATCTATTGCTGCGCGCCAGCAAAGAAGCTCCAACAGATATCTTTGCGCGCACCCAATGATCTGTGCCATATGAACACACGTGTATCACTACGAGGAATTAAATTTTATGCTTTTCACGGGTACTATGAATTCGAAAGAAGGGTCGGAAACAATTTCGAATTGGATGTGGACGTCGTTTTTGCGATGACGGGAGACCCAAATGATCAGATCGACAAAACGATAAACTATGAGGAGATTTATCGCATCTGCGAATCCTACATGCAGAAGAAGTATCTCTTGTTAGAATCAGTGGCTCATGATATCGCTTCTGAAATCCGCGGGAATTACTCTAACATCAAATCTGTCGAAGTAACCCTGTCAAAGCTAAAACCCCCAGTGGGAGGTAAGGTGGACAAGGCAGTTGTTTCTATCCAATTGTGATCTTCGACCTCGACTCAAAAAGAGGAATGCCGTGATCACGGTCCTTGGGTGACTATAACTGGGGAAGTTCCCAGCCATTGTGATAGTTAGCTTGAGCCAATTTATTCGCTAAGGTGTTGTCCTTGAAGGTTCGAGTGGTGCTGTTCCAATAGATCTTTTGGCCTGATCGCAAGGCGATATTTCCCATCTGCGCATTGATAGCTGCGATGGCACCTGATTCGATAGGTGTATTAAGCATGCTATGATCATTTGCTTTGACTGCTGCGATGAAGTTCTGACAATGCGTCTGTAGCGGTGGTTGAGCTTGCCAAGGCATGCGCGATTCGATGGACTTCATCTTCTCGGGACGTTCTTGGTTCCATCCATTAAACTCACGTTCAGAGACGATCTCGTAACCCTGTCTATTGACAATGAGGGTACCATTATTACCAATGAAGGCGATGCCCTCTCTTCTGCCGTATGGCCCTCCATCGATACCCGTCGCATGTTCCCAAAGCATCGTAAAGTCATCATATTCAAAAATGGCCTGCATGGTATCTGGGGTCTCTGCGGGATCATCAGGATAGGCCAACTTGCCACCAGAGGCCACTACAGACTTTGGTGCTTCGGCGCCCATGATATACAGTGCGATATCGATCTCATGGACACCCCAGTCGGTCATCAGACCGCCTGCATAATCCCAGAACCATCTGAAGTTAAAGTGGAATCGATTCGGATTGAACGCTCGATCTGGTGCTGGTCCCAGCCACCGCTTGTAATCTACCCCGTCTGGGACTGCGGTATCGGCAGCTGGCTGCATAGGCTTCATCCACCCTTGGTACGCCCAGCATTTGACTAACCTGATTTGCCCGAGTTGTCCAGAATCCACGATCTCCTTGGCTAATCGATACTGAGCACCGCTTCGCTGCCACTGACCCACCTGTACTATCTTGTTGTATTGCCGTTGAGCCGCAACCATGAGGTAGCTCTCTTCGATCGTGTTTGCGACTGGTTTCTCGACGTAGACATGTTTGCCGGCTGCGAGCGCATCGACCATAATCTTGCAGTGCCAGTGGTCAGGGGTACCAATCACTACAGCATCAATACTCGGATCTTGAAGAAGGTCCTCATGATTCCGATACGTCTTAGGTGTAGGATCATCTGGGCGCATCTCCTTATGATCTTGGATACGCTGATCGATGACATTCTGATCGACATCGCAGATACCAACAAGTGCCACGTCTGCTTGCTCTAACAGTACGCTGGTGTTGGACCACCCCATGCCTTTACAGCCAATGACACCGAACTGGATATCGTTAAGAGTGGATCGACGGAGGATGCTCCAGTCTGGACTGATGAGAAGACTACTTGCTGCTGCCGAGGAGTTCTGGATGAATGTTCGTCGCTTCATGAATCAAGGTTATGAAACAGAAGATCTGCCTTCGAGGCCATATTTCCCAGTGCCCATCAGAAAAATGACCAGATATATGCCCAAATACATGAGAGCATGTTCCTTCTTGCTCCATGGATCACCTCCGTGCACGATCAACCCTGCTACTGCCATGGTGATGATGCTAAATATCGAAGCCAGTCGACCTTTCCATCCAATAAGGATCATCATCGAGCACACGACTTCGGAGAAAACCGTCAATACCAGTGAAGGGGCCTCTCCGATCCCAATCGGGTCAGCAAATGCCATATCTCCCGAGAGAAGTTTTGACAGCTTTGGCCATCCATGAGTCAGCATGAAACCACCCCCGACAATTCGTAGGATAAGTAGACCGAGATCAGTATTGCGCAGCGTATTGGATAAGTAGTACTTGAGCATTGTTCCTGTTTGTTTTGATATAGGGCGATAATACAGCTTGAATGAGAATTAGAGGCAGTTCACGTACGAACTAAGTGTCAGCTGATGGTTATGTGATGATTGATAGATATTCTAATTCATTTCAAGTCATCTCAATCAAATTCCAATTAGGAGGATCCAATCACCCCGAAAATGAAATAGTCGACCAAACGATGGAAGTGCCTGCAAGCATCTAATTCACCACATTATCCAATGATCAGCCTTTGTCTGAACCGATCATTCGCTTCCCTCCACCATTCGATCCAACTCTTCTAAAAAGTACTTGGCCCATCCGCTGGCCAGTTCTAATTTTTGGATATGAATGGCGGTCTCTTTCTCCTCTTGATTCATTCGTAATTAGAATTTAGGTAGTGAGCATGTTGATGATCTTGTGCAGGGCATCTGCACGATTTTTGGCATCCATTTTTTCCAATAGGTGCTTGATATGATACTTCACCGTATGGATAGAGATAAAGCGAGTGTCGCTGATCTGTTGGTTAGTTAGGCCTTTAGAGATATCGATAAGCATCTCGAACTCTCGATCAGAGATTGGTTCGACAGTTATACTATTGATTTTATCGGGAGTGATGGCCAGTTTTTCTAATTCGATGCTGTGCTTGTACAATGCCAGCTCGATCGCCGTCAGCAGGTCGTGATTGTCAAATGGTTTTACAATGTATCCGTAGGGCAAGGTTTTCTTCGCGCGCTCGAGAGTGTCTCGATCCGATAAGGCGGTCAGGAAGATAAGTGGTGTCTTATTGTTCTCATGCACGTAGGCCGCTACATCGATCCCATCCTGCGGACCATCGATGTTGATGTCACACAGGATGAGATCGGGACTCTGGATGGAGAGCCATCCGATGGCTTTCTCGCTGCTATGTTTGATGGCTGCCACATCGTAGCCCAGTTTTTTGACTCGTCGAGCGATATCATGGGCGACAACGCCCTCGTCTTCGATGATGAGGATGGAGACATTGGACATAGCTTTAAATGTATCGTTTACTCGATGATAGCAGAGTTGGTCGCTTCGGATTTGATCAGTGTCCGCTTAGTAAAAAGTCGCGATTGACCTGGGTTGATATTATTGTACGTCCCTCCTTCTAAAAAGATGACAGACGATCCCTTGTTCTCAGCTTTGTCGATGGCTTGTGTAAAGGGGCGATATGGCTTCGTGCGCGTCCCAAATGTCGGAGCACCAGGAGAGAATGTACGATCGACAAACACATCGGTGAGTATGTTACTACTAAGCCATAATCCTCTACCAAACGTGCCAGCTACCAGGTTGTAAGATCCAGCAAAACTCTCAAAGTCCCATTCCAAATCCGTGACTTCTGTAAACACTGGACCTTCATTTTCGAATTCTGGTCCACTGTTTTCGTCAAAGAGTGGTGTTACTGACCAATTAACCCCCGCATCCTCTGAGGCGAAGATTCCAACATCGGTACCCACATAGATCCAATTTTCATTTTCTGGATGATGTGCTATCGTATTCACCTGCATTTCAAAATCCATGGAGCGATCGAATGCTGTAGGGTTTCCAATATCACTGACATCTACATTCCAAATATTATTTTCTCGATATCCGCCGATGGTGACGTACGCCTGTCTTCCAAAGACATCATCATAAATATCGATGTCTGTTACTGCATTATTTGGAATCTGAGCTGCATTTGGTGTGCTCGTGATGTCTCCAGACCAGGTCAGACCCCCATTGATGCTGTATTCGACAATGCCAGTATTGTATCCTACCCAGATAACGCCTGTCGTCTCGTGGATATCAATAGCAGTAATCTCTTGTTTGAAATTTCCAATATCTGGCAATGTATTCTTAACCATGGTGGTATTGCCTGTGCCATCGTCGTATCGCCAGAGTGCATATCCACATAGGTACACATGATCGGGATCTGTCATGTCCATTGCCATAGGAGCGATAAGGCTCGCATTGGCCTCTCCTAAGGAGGCCACATCTGAGAAGGTAGCCCCGCCGTCAGTGCTTTTTTTCAATAAGTTATTATTCACATTGGCGTATACGATATTTTGATTAGTTGGATGAAAGATCATGTCCTGACCATCGCCATTACTGGGTTGTGTCCACACAGACCCACTCCTCAGATTGGCACCATTGTCTTGTGCACCGCCTCCGAATTTATTGACTATCGGTGACGATCCCACGCCATAGTATTGTGTAATACCTAATCCTGAGCCAAGCAAATTATCCCAGCCAGATAACAGATTCGTGCTTCCGCTGCGGATGTTATTTGCCTTTTGGATCCCTCCGTCGTTTCCTATAAATACACGACGGTTCAAACTACTGTAGTTTGCAGCGGGAACGATGATGTGTTGGTCTGCATGTAGCTGGATGTCCTCATCGATGTCTGCATTGATAAATGCCCTGTACAGTTGCCAGTCACTAATTTTTGTAATGTTCTGACCGCTATCAGTACTTTTCCATAAGTCGACACCACCAAAGTAGATGTCATCACAATCTGTCGGATCTACCCAGATATTATTGGCATATGAACCTAAGGTGGTACTTCTAAATACCTCAGGATGAACCCCTCTAAAATCCCATGTGCTGCCCCCATTGCTGGACTTATAGATGGCTGCTAAATTTGTTCCATCTGTGGCTGCTACCTCGGTGCTAACGAGCGCATACATAACATTGGCATTGATGCCACACAGAGTGACTTCCATTCTGCCAGGATAGTTATTCAAAAGTGTACGCTTCGATTCGTATGTACCATTCGAAGAGTTATAAACGAATACATTACCACGTCCAGAGACTACTCTGACATTGCTATTAAAAGGATGAAACTCTACATCAGTTAATATTCCTTGCGGATTGCTCAGCACCTCGGTCCATGTGGTTCCTCCATTGAGTGATTCGAATAGTTTTCCTTCTCCGCTGAATTGTTGGAATGGAAAGTTGCCACCAGAGATGTTGACATTTGCGGTGACGGCAAGAAGATGATCACCGTTGCTCGGATTGATGGCTAATTTATTCACCCATAGGAAGTCGCTGTTATTCGTTGAGGCCAATTGATTCCAGGTTGTACCTCCATTTGTACTTTTGAAAATACCGGCGCCTGGAAGCCCGATTGTTTGGAACGCATGTCCCTCACCGGTAGATGCATAGATCGTGTTATTGTCGTCCGGGTCGATCACGATAGACGTCACCGCGAGTGATGGACTAAAATCTGTCAGAGCTGTCCAGTTATCACCACTGTCAGTACTCTTCCATATGCCTCCACCTGCACCACCGACGAAGATGACATCCTCATTGACTTTAGGTAGACGGTATGTGGCGATGGCCCTGATGCGACCACCAATGTTCCCGGGTCCGAGATTAGTCCAAGAGGTTATACCAGCGTCTTTGTAGTTCCGCTGCTTTTTGAATTTTTGTTTGGTGATCTCTCTCGCTTTTAACACCTTTTGCTGGTCGAACTGACCTCCTCGCATGACCCAGCGATGGCGATTTGCATCGTCTATGTATGCTGGAATGGTGAGCAAAGAGGGCTCTACTTCTTGGATCGAGGGTGTTGGAGTTTCTATTCTCTGCCAGACAAGTATGGTGATCAGCAGCGATAGGATCAGCCCTATGACGATTCTTTTTCTCATCAGTTGGCTATTGTAAATTGATCAATACGAGGACCATGCCCGAGCCTTCCTCGAGTGAGGTCATCGCCTTACCGATGATCGCTCCTTGTGCTTTTTTGTGCTTTTTGACCTTCATCCCATACCCTGGTGTTGACGAGGTGGTAATGAAGTCTCCTGGCTGGATGGCTCCGTTCTGAGTGGTTGCATATACATAGGTTCGACCTGTCAAGGCGATCGGGTAGTCACCATCTGCGATGCTTCCTTTCTGGCCCATCAGGAGTCCCGTCTCGATGCCATTGGCTCCGCTAACCACGCCGACAACCTTGCGATCACGTGCTTCGTTGCAGATGGCAAGCTTCCCATTTTCTCCTTGGATAGAGACGATCATACCAGGTTCGATTAATGCTGGCTCGTCGACGATATCAAAGTATTCGGAGAGGTCAGATCCTCCCATGATTTCTAATTCGTCGGTGCTGACCCGACCATCACCGCTGACGTTGCCCCGAATGCGAACTGATACATTACCATTGCTGTCATAGGCTCTAAAGCCACCACTTTCGGTAATCTTGTACTTTACATTCCCATTTCCATCCATAGCCTCAAAACCTTCTTGTGTGCTCACTCGGTAGAGCTCATTGGCCTTGGCAGTGAGGGAAAGGTAGGAGTTGGTAAGCGTACTTCTTAAGTCATCAGCTCCTTCAAACTCGCTCATGATCATTTTCCCTCCTTTTTCATAAGTCATGTCGATAAAGGCATGATCTTCTTCATCATTGATGGTGAGGCGACCGTGATTGTAATTGTTTGTTTCGCGGAGAAACATTTTAATTCCGACGTTGCCATCAACGCCCACGAATCGAGCTTCGTTAGAAGATGGTCGTACTTCAAATTCTTGTCCAATCATAATTGAACTGAGTAAAATGCTTGATAATAAGATTATAAATCGTTTCATGATTGATTGTTTTACTTCTTGAAAATGTATGCCTTGCCTTGTCGATTACTTTCATATTGAGTACCGACATATCCGTCGGCCCAGATAGCTCCGACGATGATTCCATCAGTGCCGATATCGATGTCCTGGCCGAAGATGTCTCCAGCTCGACCGTCCGATGATGTCAGTGAATATTGGTAGTTCCAGTTGTCTCCAGCCCGCTGGATCACATGTACTTTACCCTGGCCATTATGGAGGGTTTGACCGGTGCTGGATCCAAATATGTCTGATACTGTGATGATGATGTCATCCCAGATTTCTACGATTCCAAGCCCAACAGTATTTGGTACGAAGACATCGTCCTGCTCGAGCCAATTTCCATTAACATATTGGAAGACTCTAAGAAATCCCTGCTCTGGTACAACATTAGATGTAGGACCACTTGGCGGATTCCACACGTAATTGATAACCAGTTGGTTGTCATAGAGTGCGATACTTCCAGATCGGAACCCGTTTGGAGGATTTATAATCTGAGTCTCAGACCACTCATTACCATTGAGTCGGAATATTCGAACATGCGACTGGCCTAACTCAGTTGCGGCAATGTGTCCGCTATGACTGATATCAAAATTAAGAGCTGCAATTTCTTTGGATGTGATTTGGCCAATCTCATCCCAGTCTCCACCGTTCTGAACAAAGGTATAGATCGTAGAATCCTCTCCTTTGACACCAAGCAAGTCTCCATCTACTTTTATAAATTCGGAGTAGTCAACGGGTGTATTTTTCTTCAAAGCAGCAAGTCTACTACTTTCAAGATCATATACATACGCCTCGCCATCATCCGCCCCTATGACCATCCAGTCACCGCTGATATCTACTCGTTCTCCGAATTCTTGAGAGCCATTGGAAACAATTTTATCTTTTAGAATACCGTCGTTGTATAAGTAGACGGCGCCTTGACCACTGTTTGTCTCAGGAGTTCCCACAGCATAAACACTTCCTTCAATAGCGACGTCTTCGCCATAATTTTCATTTTCATTGACCTCTGATTCGAATAGAATTTGGGATTCATATCGATATGGTTGAGCGATACCAAATGAGCTTGCGCTCTGGGTCAGTGATACCCAGTTGTCTCCATTGAATCCTTCAAAATCAGATGTATTGGAATTCCATCTGATCGTTCCTGCAGCCACGGATCCCTCTGAGTTGCCCAAAGTCATTGCTCCATCCAGAACGAAAGCCTGATCCTGCCCAGATACAGTGTGAACTGCGCTTAAGAAGAGCAGACATGTCGTGATGATAACGTCGATAGCTCTCATGACGCCTGGAGTAGACCGATTTCAAATCCTCGTCTGACCATCCCTGCACTGTTGCGTACATCAAGTTTCATTTTGAGGTTTTTCTTATGTGTATCGATGGTGTGTGTGGACAGATAGAGTAGGCGGGCTATCTCTGGCGTGGTGTACTCATGAGCGACTAAGCGGAGTACTTCTCTCTCTCGTGAGGACAATGTTTTGTGTAGTGGCATCATATCTATTATAGTGTGATGGATATGATGTAAACCTATGGGGTCAGATAGCCTGATCCACTATACCTGGGTATAGTCTTGAAATGAGATCGAGATGCTTTGATTCCGATCTCAACGAGCTTTGTGTTCCGTGCATCGCATTCGCGGAGAGGTCACGAAAACGTTAATACTGGGCCCTCGGGAGATCCTATGAAGCCAACTTGTAGTTGCGGATGAGTAGTCTGACGGTTGTGCCTGCGTCGTTGGAGATGTTCATATCGCCATCCAATTGTTCCATAAAAACATTGATCAGCCGATGACCGAATGATTCGCCCAGGCCCTCTATAGCTTCGTCGGAGATTCCGACACCATTATCACTTACCTCTACCAAGAGCTTGTCGTCCTTCATAGATAAGCTGACTCCGATGGTCCCTTCTTCTCCAGTTGGAAAAGCATACTTGAGGGAGTTACTCACTAATTCGTTTACAATAAGGCCAATAGGTATAACACTATCCACGTCCAGGTTGATGTCTTGTATGTGGAGGTCGAGTTTTACTTGATTGGGACGGATATTGTAAGAGTCGAACAGACCACGGATCAGTTTGACGAAGTAATCATGCATATCTACTCCGGTGAGGTTGTCCTCTTGGTATAGGTTCTGATGAATCAAGGCCATGGACTGTACTCTATTTTGCCCTTCTTCCAAAGCCCCTAAGGCACGCTGATCAGTGATGTGTTCTGTCTGAAGACCGAGGAGTGAAGAGATGAATTGCAGATTATTTTTGACGCGGTGGTGGATCTCTTTGAGGAGTATTTCTTTTTCTCTGAGAGCTGTAGAAATAATGTTGTTTTTGACCTGTAGTTCTGCCGCAGACTTTTTCTTATCTCGATAGTTTTTCCAAAGCAG
>JBCBIX010000058.1:0-16267 GCA_038523965.1 Bacteroidota bacterium | reverse complement strand
GAAATGTGGCGACATGCTTGCTTATTTTTGCCGACTTAAGAAGTGTGAGGTTGCCATTGATGGCCTTATCGGGATGTGATAGGACCAGGATAGTATGAGGAGCAGGATTAGAGATATAGTCCGAGAGTTGATTTAGCCTGCAATCGTTCATACCCTTGGCCTCCTTCAGAATCACCACCTTTCGCTCTGACATCATCGGAAACTGCCTGGCGAAGTCGACAATTTGCTCGGGATGGGCATCAACACCATAGAATACCATCTGATTAAACGCCTTTTCGCCGTCGGATAGAACGTTTTGCTCTATAGCAGTGGTTAACACGTCAACGAAATATGATTCCTCTCCATGCAAGATGTACACAGGGAAGAACTGGCGCTGCTCTATTCCTTGAAGGATCTGTTTGTGAGATGTAAACTCCACGGATGACGAAGATACGTTACGACATGACCCAGCCCGGCAAAATTGGCCTTGCTTTACTCCTTATATTCCTCAGTATCAGTTCCATCAGAGCACAAGAGTTTCTCGATTGGGATCAGATTGGGATGGTGTCATGGAAAGAAGAATATGACGCCAGCTTGGGATACGATGTTACAATCGGGGAGTATGATGAGCGGATTATGGCAATTGAAGGAAAAGATGTGATCGTCAAAGGCTACGTCATCCCTCTTGATGCCCTCGGAATATCCTATGCACTCTCACGCACCTCGTTTGCTTCTTGTTTTTTCTGTGGCGAAGCGGGTCCAGAGACTGTCATGGAGCTTCGTGTTCCGCCAAAATCAATCGCTCCAGATCGACTAAAGAACACACTGCTCACCTTTCAGGGACGCTTTCAGATCCGTATTAGTAATGAGAAAGGGCTTCACTATGTACTGCTCAACGCCACTGAAAAGTAGCTGACCAATCACGCTGAGTTTATTGTGCAGGAGGGAGACTTTTTTCTTCTTTTATGTTATCTTAAGTGAAAATCTCTAATCATGACTTTAGCAATTTGGCTTTTAGTCGGTGGAGTCGCAGGTCTTTTGGCCAAGCGCGTCTTGCCCGACATGGACAGATCGAATTGGATCGTGGCGACTGTGATCGCGATCATCGGTGCATTAGCAGGGGGATTTGCCGGAGAAATAAGCGGGGCCAGCCAGAATCTCTTTTTTATGGAGATGTTGATGGCATTCGTAGGAGCGGCCTTGGTGCTCTTCTTCTTGCGACAATATCTCGATGACGCTAATACGGGGGCTATCGAATAAAACTCTACGCTCCTAATACATCCTTACTATTCTACATACTCTTGACGCTGAACAAGGGCATACCAGTTATTGTCCAGTGCCAAGTATCCCTGATCGTAACAGAAGCGATAGACCTTCCCTGCCTTGGTGATATACTCATTAGTGAAGTAACTGAACTTGAAGCCTTTCTCTAAGAGAAGTTCGCGTGTCGCCTTGGACTTACCCCGTGGATTGAGGTCCTCGAGGATAGCTCTATTCTTGCGCAGGATTTGGTTGATGCCTCTGACAAACGATGTCTTGTCTTTGTTGAGTCGATTGTTAAATGTAGATCTGCACTGTGCAGAGCAAAACTTCTTGTCCTCACGACCGACAAAGGACTCACCACATTCCAAACATTGACGCATGAGCTAAAGATAGGGAACCTATGCTCTTACCATTGGATCTCCAACTTGTCGAAGTTCCGCGGCACAACCACATCTTGATCTCCGATCTCCTTGCCATCCACGATAACCATGCGTGTCTCATCCGGAACACCTATCAGACTGATCTTGAATGTATTCCAAGTCGGTTCATAACTACCGAGGACTGACTGTTCGATCGTCACTTTATCTCCCTCCCCTCTTAATTGGAATGTACTAAGGCGATAGTCTCCTTCCTGATACTGATACCCATTGTGAGCATCATCATAGTAGTAGCTGGTTTCCTCTCCGACCGTGTAGTAGACCTTTAGTTCGACTTCCTTAATCTCTATTTCATCTACATATTGTTGTACTGGATAGAACGGGATAATCGCACCAGCTTTTACATAGAATGGGAAGGTATTCTTAGTCAATGGAAAGTCGATCTCACGGCCTCCTCGTTGACAAGCATTAGTCCAGTAATTATACCATTCTCCGGCAGGTAAATACATGCTCCGTTCTGTGGCTCGCTCTTTATGAATGGAACAAGTCAGTATATGATCTCCACAGAAAAACTCATTATCACGATCAAAGGTCTCTGGGTCATCCTGATCAAAAAAGACCAATGGCATCGTGATAGGTCGACCCGTTTTATAATGTCTAAAAAACGCCGTGTAGTGATATGGTAGCAATTGGTACCTCAACTCGACAGCCTCCCTAAACAGCTCTCGCACCTCCTCTCCAAACGACCATGGCTCTTGATCTCCATCGTCCTGTGAACTATGTACTCGACAAAATGGATGGAAGATGGCCAGTTGGATCCATCGCAAGAACATCTCTGGCGTCGGCTGACCGATGAATCCCCCGATGTCAGAGCCTGCAAATGACACTCCACTGATAGCCAATCGCTGACACTGCACATTAGCAATGTAGATGTGCTGCCAGGTTGAGATATTATCTCCCGTCCAGACACTCGAATAGCGCTGTAATCCAGCATACCCAGATCTGGTGATGATCAACCCACGCTTGTTATTACCGTGTTTTCGGACACCCTCATATGTCGCCCGCGCCATTTGCATCCCATAGACGTTATGTGCCTTTCTGTGGGAAGCGGGATGACCGTCATAATCGAACATCACATCATCTGGCATCGTCTTAGACTCCACATCAAACAATGCTGGTTCGTTCATATCATTCCAAACTCCGGCAACACCCATGTCTGAGATCAACCCTTTATACAATCCGGCCCACCATTCGCGTACCTCAGGTTTGGTGAAATCAGGGAAATAACACTCTCCAGGCCACACCTTCCCGTTGATATAGGGACCGTCGAGTCGCTTGAGGAAGTAGTCCTTTTCTACTGCCTCTGCATAGACATCATATTCAGGATCAATCTTTATCCCTGGGTCTATGATGACTACCGTCTGGAAGCCATCATCACGTAACTCATCGATCATACGCTTTGGATCTGGAAATCTCTCCTCATCCCATGTGAAACACCTGAATCCATCCATGTAGTCGATATCGAGATAGATCGCATCACACGGGATCTTGTATTCGCGCATTCGAGAGGCCACTTCCTTCACCTGAGATTCCGGGTAGTAGCTCCACTTACACTGCTGATATCCCAGGGCCCACATCGCTGGCATCTCATGCACCCCAGTGAGTTGAGCAAATCGTTCATTCACATCAAGCAGACTGGGTCCCGCTATGAAGTAATAGTTCATCTCGCCTCCATGGGCCCAAAAACTGCTTGCATTCTGACGCTCACTCGCAAAGTCGAAGAAGGTGCGAAAGCTATTATCAAAAAATATCCCATAACCCACCTTACGATGTAGGCCATAGTAGAATGGAATGTTCTTGTAGAGTGGATCCCAATTGTAATCGTATCCGTACGAATCGGTACCCCAGTTTTCGAATCGGCGCCCCTTGAGGTTAAGTTCTGATGGTTTATCCCCGAGACCGAAATATACCTCTGACGGATAGACATGCTTAGACATCTGAACTACATCGTTTCCTGTGTCTTGACTCACCTCCCAGTGAAATCCTTTCTCATCCTTGTTGATGACCATGTCATTGAGATCTAAGAAAGTGCATCTCAAATCGACCTTGTTAATCCGGACCTTGACTTCTGAAGTAGTCAACAGAAGGATGTCGGTCAAGTCCTGAACTTCTACATGAGATACTTGTGACTGAAACTTCTCATCGATAGCATATGAGAAGTCAGGGTAAAAGAACCCTTTAGTGGCATATCGGATACGAATGATAGCATCGCTTAGTACCTCGACGCGCAGTATGGCGCCGTTATCAGCAACGCACTCCAACTGGTGATCCGACCAGGTATGAGAGACCATGGCCCCAGGATAGAACTCTAAAATTTCCATGATGACTTACTTAGTTTCAGTGCCGAAACCTTATTCTATTCAGATCGGCCGCGCAATGATAGAAACCTTTGGTCCACGTCAATGTAGTGAACTCAAAAACTCTTGACTCAGCAGTGGACGCCTAAGCTCCGATATGGGTTCCGGAGTCAATGTACTTTCCCTTCTTGATGATAATGATCCCGTCTCTGATGCAGTATTCGTCATTCTCAAAATCAGCTAACTCGGGACTTCCTATGATCCGACAATTGCTTCCGATCCTGGCATTCTTATCAATGATGGTATTCTTGATGTAGCAGTTCTCACCAATGCCAAGCAACTCACTTTCAGGTTTTTTGGTAAGTTCTTGGACTGTTTGGTAGTAATCGTTACCCATAACAATCGCATCCTCGATTGTGGTCCCATTTCCGATACGTGACCGAATGCCGATCACACTATGAAAAATTCGATCTGCATGTATGATGCATCCATCAGCGATTAGCGCTTGTTCCAACTGTGTGTTAGAGAACTTTGAGGGTGACAGCATACGTGTATTTGTATACAATCGGTTCTCATTATCATAAAGGTTGAAGTCTGGTAACGACTCGGTGAGCATCAGGTTAGACTCAAAGAATGAGGCAACTGTCCCGATATCTGACCAATACCCTCCGAATGGGAATGAGAACGTCTTGTATTTATCCTCATTCACCATGTAAGGGATGAACTCCTTCCCGAAATCAGTAGCCTGAGGCTTCTCTTCGAAAAGTTTCGATAAGATTCCCTTTGTAAAGACATAGATACCCATCGATGCCAAGTAGTGCTTGTCTTGGTCGGCATAGTGTGGCTCTACATCCGAGGTCCAATTGACCAATTCTTCAAAAGGTGGCTTCTCGACGAAGCTTAGGATCTCACCACCGGCGTTTGCCTTGAGGATGCCAAAACCTGGTGCATCCTTAGCCACTACAGGGATAGTAGCTACTGTAACATCAGCCCCCTGTTCCTTGTGAAATTCAAGGATCGACGAGAAATCCATCTGATATAGTTGATCTCCAGACAGAATCATCACAAAGTCAAAGTCATGACGATCCAAGTGATCTACGACCTGCTTAACCGCATCTGCTGTACCCTGAAACCAATTCTTGTTCTTAGGTGTCTGTTCCGCAGCCAGGATATCCACGAAGCCCATGCTGAATTTATCAAAACGGTAAGCATTCTTGATATGGCGATTCAGCGAAGCAGAATTGAACTGTGTCAAGACAAACATCCGATTGATCCCTGAATTCAAACAGTTAGAGATTGGGATATCGATCAGTCTAAACTTACCAGCTATTGGAACGGCGGGTTTAGAGCGATGATTCGTCAGCGGATAGAGGCGAGATCCGCGACCTCCTCCCAGGATGACGGCAACAGAGCGTTTAGAGATCATGAGTGATATATTTTTAGTTAGACGTTGATGAGTTGGTTGTAGATATCTGCATAGGAAGAAGCTGAAGTACTCCAGCTGTAGTCTTGTCTGACGGCACGAGAACGCACCTTTCGAAATTCCTTGGTGTCTCGATACAGATATAAGGCTCGCGATAACGCGTTGCTGAGATCCTCTACACTATCATAGTCAAAGGATATTCCTGCTCCTCCATCACCATGGTCAACTACTGTATCCTTCAGCCCACCAGTCTTTCGAGCGATCGGCAGTGCCCCGTATCGCATCCCATACATTTGGTTCAGTCCACAGGGTTCGAAGCGCGATGGCATCACGATAAAATCTGAGGCGGCATAGACCTTGTGCGCCATTTCTTCATTGTAGCCGATATACGTTGCGACGCGCTCAGAGAACTTGGCCCGTAACTCTTCTACCGTCCTCTCGATGTAGGGATCGCCAGATCCGAGGATGAAGAAATTCACAAAGCCAAATCGACTCAGGATGCGCTCCGCCGCAGGTACCAATAGATCTGCCCCTTTCTGATGGGCAAACCGTCCGATAAAGGAAATCAACGGAATGCCTTCCAAATGGTACAGATGACTTAGAATTTCCGATTTATTGAGCTTTTTGAATTGATCCCATGACTTAGATAGATGATGATCTACCATAGGGTCTGTTTTGGGGTCCCATACAGATGCATCGATACCATTCAGAATACCTGAAAACTTACCGGGCTCATGGCGACTCATAAACTGGAGCGGTGGTAACATGCGCTGCAACTCCTCGAGATAGGTAGGAGACACGGCTGTAATATGATGGGCGAATCGCATAGCAGTTGCTACAGCGTCCATCTGGCCATCCCAGTCGATGTACTGACTGTTAGTCGAGTCAAACTCTGGCAAGAGATCCCTCCTGTTCCAGGTGTAGCGACTGTTGTATGCCCCATTATGAATCGTATAAACTGTTGGAACAGCAGACAACGCTTCAAACTGTGGAGACTTCTGGATGAGAAATGGGATAAATCCCACCTGATGATCGTGACAATGGAGTGCTTCGAACTTTGACTTGCCATCTACTAACCACTGGAGTACAGCCCTCTGGAAAGCGACATTGCGTTCCGCCTCGTCCTCAAATCCATATCCATGTTCATTCAGATAGATCGAAGGACGGTCAAACAAACCAGGGATATCTACGCAGTAATAGGGATAAGGGAGAGTATCCTTAGCAGCTTTTTTGATGGTATAGTCGTATGATTTTCCCTCAAGCACAACAGTACCTGAAGATTGTTTTCGGAAGGATTGCTGTTCGTACCATGGTAAGGCATATTGTGGTGTAATAACTGATGCCTTCCAGCCGTGCTTACCCTGATACATAGGTAGCGCACCAACTACATCTGCCATCCCCCCAGCCTTAGCTGCTGGAAAACACTCCGTGGATATGTGCAACACCTTGTGGTTCTCCTTGCTCACGCCTTAGTTTTTGTGTTTGATATAACTAACTCCAAGGGGAGGGATCGTCACTTGGATCGACTGTGCCCGACCATGCATTTCGAGATCTTCTGTGGTGATGATTTCTTGATTAAGTTGGCTTGATCCAAAATACTTAGAATCATCAGAATTAAAGATCTCTTTGTACTCCCCAGCGAGTGGAACTCCGATCCGATAAGACTGCAGAGTAGTTGGAGTAAAATTGCACAGTACAACAATCAGATTTTCATTACTCTTCCGCATGAATGCCAACACACAGTTCTCGTGATCACTGTGATCTATCCATTCGAATCCTTCCTGCGAAAAGCTATTTTGATACAATGCTTCCTCAGCCTGGAGGATGGCATTTAGGTCCTTGACACATTGCTGAACCCCCAGATGGGGCTCATGCTCGAGTAGATACCATTCGATACCGGTATCAATGTTCCATTCCTGTGTTTGTCCGATGTCTCCGCCCATGAAAAGGAGCTTATGACCAGGATGTGCAAACATGTAGGCATAGAGGAGCCTCAGGTTTGCCATGCGTTGCCACTCATCACCAGGCATTTTATACGGGAGATTGTTCTTCCCGTGTACGACCTCATCATGGGACAAAGGCAACATGTATGACTCAGAGTAAGCATATGCCATACTAAAGCTGATCTCATTATGATGATACTTCCTGTGGATCGGATCTCGCTCCATATACCTCAGTGTGTCATTCATCCAACCCATCATCCACTTAAACCCAAATCCTAAGCCACCCTCATGGACAGGCCTGGTTACACCTCCGAATGCCGTAGATTCCTCCGCAGACATAATCACTCCAGGGAATGCCCCGTAGATCGACTGATTTAGATCCTTCAGAAAGGAAATGGCTTCCAGGTTTTCATTACCTCCATACATATTGGGTTCCCACTCACCATCCTTGCGGCTGTAGTCCAAATAAAGCATCGATGCCACAGCATCAACTCTGAGTCCATCGATGTGATACCGATCTAACCAAAAGTGAGCGCTGGATATCAGAAACGACCGTACCTCAGGGCGCTGGTAGTTAAAAATGAGACTGTTCCAATCTGGGTGAAATCCTCGCTTTGGATTAGGATGCTCATAGACGCAGGATCCATCAAAATCTGCTAACCAAGCATCATCAGCGGGAAAATGCGCTGGCACCCAGTCTAAGATTACTCCGATGCCTTCTTGATGAAAGCGTTCCACTAACGCCATAAACTCCTGAGGGGATCCGAATCGACTGGTGGGAGCAAAAAAGCCCGTAGATAAGTAGCCCCAGGACGGGAAAAAAGGATGTTCCGTCACAGGCATGAGCTCAACATGTGTATAACCCATATCCTTGACATAGGCCACCAACTCATCAGCGAGCTCATCATAGTTGAGCGATCGTCCGTTCTCTATCTTTTTCCAACTCCCGAGATGAACTTCATAGATAGATATCGGGCTGCTGTAGGCATTTGTTGATTTACGTTTGTTCATCCACTTCTCATCGTCCCACTCGAACCAGGTATCCCAGGTGATCGTCGATGTTCGAGGAGCCATCTCAAAGAAGAAACCATATGGATCGGCTTTTTCGCGCACCTGAGCATCGTAGTGGCTGTAGATCTTGTACTTATAGAGTTCGCCCTTTTCGACACCTGGGATAAACCCCTCCCAGATGCCTGAGCTGTCCCATCGAACAAGAAGTTTGTGATTTTGTCCAGTCCAGTAGTTGAAGTTGCCGATGACCTGAACTTCTCGCGCAGCAGGAGCGAACACAGCAAAATATGTCCCCGCTACTCCATCGAGCGTCATGTTGTGAGCGCCAAGCTTCTCATAAAGTCGATAATGCCGTCCTGACTTAAATAAGTAGATGTCATATTCGGAAAATCTGGAGTGGGCGACGACTTGATTTTGCACAGGCGATATGTGTTTTGAGCTCCTTCCAAATATATGTCTAAGACCATGCTTCGAAGATTAGTGGGTCAAGAATCAGGTCCTGATCGAAATTGGGGATGTTTCTGGGCTGGACTTGTCAGCTGTATGTACTTGGATCACTGTCGGCAGATCTATCTTGCCCTTCCATGGAGTATCATCGATATCAAGCAGACTTCCGTCAGAATCTCCGACTCGCTGGCCCGATCATGTTAGGGCAGATCGGTCAGTTGACTGTCAACTTTGCAGACAATGTGATGGTAGGGCGACTCGGGGCAGTTCCATTAGCCGCTGTATCGCTATCGATAGCAGTGTACATCTCCTTCTTCATTGCCGGAATGGGTCTATCATTCGCCTTGCCTCCGCTGATCTCAGAAGCCAACGCCGCGGGGCGTGAGCGTCGAATCTCTCAATACTTCAAGCATAGTCTGGTGGTAAATGTCATCTATGCTTTTATCTGCGTGCTTATTATCGAAGGACTAATTCCAGTGTTGGAGCTGATGGGACAAGATCCAGATGTTGTCCTTTTAGCAAGAGCTTATCTCCGCATCAGTGCTTGGACGATGATCCCGCTGATGATCTTCCAAACGATACGGAATTACTCCGACGGTCTGTCTCAGACATTACCCGCCATGATTGCCATTCTCATTGGAAATGTGATCAACGTCTCACTGAACTACATACTTATCTATGGCAAGTTTGGTGCTCCATCTATGGGAGTATCCGGTGCGGCACTCGGAACGCTAATTTCCCGCGTCGCCATGATTGGTATCCTTCTAATCATTTTGTGGAGATGGGACGGCCTTTGGCATTATTTGAAGAATGCCAACTTCAGAACTTACAAGCGCTCATTTTTTTCGAAAGTTATTTCGTTGGGTGTACCAACTGGCCTACAGCTTTTCTTTGAGGTGTCTGCCTTTGGAGGCGCATCGATCATCATGGGCACACTCGGAGCAAAACCTCAAGCTGCACATCAAATCGCCATTAACCTTGCCTCAATCACCTTCTTGATCTGCACCGGTCTTGCGATGGCAGGCACCATTAGGGTAGGTAACCAGTTTGGTAAACGTAGCATAAATGGCATGCGTCGTGTTGGATCTTCTATTCTACTCCAGATCTTATTCTTTATGATCATATGCGCGGTAATCTTTGCCGTATTCAGATGGCAACTGCCATTGATCTATATCGATGATCCAGATGTAATACGCATAGCCGCTGGTCTTCTCTTGGTGGCAGCACTTTTTCAGATCTCTGATGGTATCCAAGCTGGCTCGCTGGGATTACTTCGTGGGATCCAAGATGTGAATATGCCCACTCTGATCACCTTCATTGCCTATTGGATATTTGGTTTGCCGATCAGTTATGTGACCGCTCGCTACACATCACTCGGGCCGATAGGAGTATGGATTGGATTACTGGTAGGATTGTCTTTGTCGGCTTCCCTGTTAAGCAGGCGGTTTTTTGTTCGGATAGGCCAAATCGAGATCTGACACCACTCCATAAATAGGGGCATCACTTAAACGTTAAAGGATTACCGAATAAAATTTGGTGATCTCAGCTGCAAATCCTTTTGGCTGGACGTTTGCAAGTAGAGAAGATTACTATATTCGTTATTGGCGCTTTCCGCCGAACAACATTTTATTACCGAATCAGGAAAAAACTATTTATGAAAGAAAAGCTGATTAACTATGTAAGGTCCGCAGGGATCTTATGTGCGTGTCTGTTACTGAGCGTAGTCGTGAAGGCTCAGGTATCAGGCGTCGTGTCAGATGCTACGTCGGGCGAACCGCTCATCGGAGCCTCTGTTTTTGTGAAGGGTACTCAGACGGGTACCATCACCGACATCGATGGCTCCTACAGCATCAATGCTTCAGGTGATGACATCCTTGTATTCTCCTTTGTTGGCTTCGCTGACACGGAGGAAGCTGTCGGTGGGCGGACCACTATTGACATCGCAATGGAGCAAGGGGAGATTCTCGATGAAGTTGTCGTTACTGGATACCAGACCCAACGCAAACGGGATATCACCGGAGCGGTCTCGGTCGTAGAAGTCGAGGAGATGAATAACATTACGGCAGGTTCCTTTCTTCAAAAGTTAGAAGGACGTGCGGGTGGTGTTAACATTGCTACCAGTGGTAAGCCTGGTGAACGTTCTACCGTTAGGATCAGGGGTATCAGTTCATTTCAAAACAATGATCCCTTGTATGTAATCGATGGAGTACCAGTTCAGGATGCATTCAACAATAAGTTGAATCCAAACGACATCGAATCCATCCAAGTGCTCAAGGATCCTTCTACAGCATCTATCTATGGTGCAAGGGCGAGCAACGGTGTGATCATAGTGACCACGAAAAAAGGTACAAAAGGAAAAACATCGATCAGCTACAACGGATCAGTTGGTGTTCAAAGTCCAGTAAGAGGTATGGACGACTTCCTTATCACTGATGCACTACAATATCATGAAGTGGTAAAAAGAAGCTTCGAGAATGCGGGACTACCTGTACCGACTAACATCTACGGAGATCCGAATAATCCAACAATACCTAATTACATCTGGCCTAATGATGGTACCAATCAAACGCAGACGGTGGATGAGAGTACTTATTCATTCCCAAATAATCTGATCATGCCAGCAAGTGAAGGTACTAATTGGTGGGGCGAGGTATTTGATCCTGCGGTCGTGTCTAATCATAACTTGAGCATCTCAGGCGGTGGTGAAAATTCACGATTTAATGTTTCAGCTGGATACTTTGATCAAAATGGTACGATCACAGAGACTTTCTTCAAGAGAATCTCTCTTCGTGCCAACAGCGAATTCACTAAAGGTAAGTTCACCGTCGGTGAGAATTTACAGATAGCCAGAGTACAGAATGTTGATGCTGGTTTTGATAGCCAAGGTGAAGGAACCATCGTAGGCAACATAATCAAAGCACAACCCGTAATTCCTGTACGTGACATAAATGGTTACTACGCCGGTGCAAAAGCCGTTACCCTCGGTAATGGTACTAACCCCGTTCGTATCGCAGAATTAGATCGTGATAATGTATTCACAGGACATCAAATCTTAGGAAATGCATTTGCCGATTTCGAAGTGATAGACGGATTGAAATTGCGGACAAGCTTAGGTATTCAGTTTGATACCGACTTTGATAAGCGATTCAGCTTTATATCTCCGGAAGAATCAGAGCCAAACTTAGCTGACAACCTTACTGAAAATCAACGGCAGTCTACAAGTTGGACGTGGACGAACACATTGAATTACACAAAGTCATTTAACGAGGTTCACAACTTTAATACAGTAGTTGGATACGAGTCTATTAGGAATCAGACCAACTTCCTACAGGGTAATATCAGCAACTTCATTACCACTGATATCAATGCGAGATACATCAACGCAGCTGTTGCGAATAATGATTCTCGTACTGTCTTCTCCAATGGTAACTTCACTACGTTGGCTTCACTATTTGGAAAGGTGGACTACAACTATGACGGTAAGTACTACTTAAGTGCTACTGTTCGTCGTGATGGGTCTTCAAACTTTGGTAGCAATAATAGATTTGGAGTATTCCCAGCATTTAGCGCAGCATGGAGATTAACCGAAGAAAGTTTCATGAATGAGTCGACGTGGCTTACAGATCTTAAACTTCGCGGTGGTTGGGGTATCACGGGTAACCAAGCCATTCCACAGGGTTCAGAGTTTGACCGTTTTGGTGGAGGAACTGGGAATTCATTCTATGATATTACTGGTACTAATTCGCTAACACCTGGATTTATCTTGACTAACAGAGGTAATCCTGATCTCAAGTGGGAGCGCAATATTTCAACCAATGTTGGATTTGATGCGCAGCTTTGGGATGGTAAAGTGCAAATCGTTTTTGACTGGTATCAGCGTACGACGGATGATCTACTATTTGCTCCACAACAGCCTGCAACAGCTGGTAATGCATCTCCACCATTCGTGAATATTGGTGAGATGAGAAATACTGGTATCGACGCATCCGTCGGTTATCGAGGTAATGTAGGAAGTGATTTTAGTTTTACGATTGATGCAAACTTTGGTACATATACTAATGAGATTGTAAGAATTGATGGAGCTCAAGATTTCTTCTTCGGAAACTTCGGTGGTCGATTCGGTAATATCATAATCAATGAATTGGGTCAGCCGATCGGATCATTCTTCGCGCTAAGAGCGGATGGTATCTTCCAGAATGATGCCGAAGTAGAAGCTCATGCAGCTCAAGATGGAGCAGCTCCAGGTCGTATCAGATTTGTAGACTCTAATGGAGACGGAATGGTTAATGCCGCAGATAGAGAAATAGTCGGTAGTTACCACCCTGACTTTACCGGAGGACTTTCATTAGGTGCAAACTATAAGAACTGGGATTTCAATGCCTTTTTCTTCGCTTCTGTTGGAAATGACATTTTTGACATTACCAAAGAATTCACGGTATTCAGACTGTTCAGTACGAATGTGAGAGAAGATCGTTTAACTGATTCTTGGGAGCCAGGCCGAACTGATGCTCAGTATCCACAGATCAATGAGAACGATGGCTTTAGTAGTGCATACAGCAGCTTCTATGTCGAAGATGGCTCCTACTTACGTGCCAAGAACATCACATTAGGCTACACGTTCCCTTCCTCTACTTTTGGTAACTCTGGTCTTTCGAATCTGAGACTATACCTGCAGGCAGAGAATATGTTTACAATCACTGGATACTCCAATGTAGATCCTGCTCTACCTGCCATCAACAGAAACTCAAACGGAGTAAACATTACAGATCAGTCAGCTGGAGTAGACAGAGGAACCTATCCGACAAACAGAATCATAACTTTTGGTGTTAATGCCTCGTTTTAGGCGAACAATCAGAACGAAAATCCACAAGGATTAAAAAAATAACAATTATGAAAAAAACAAGATTAGTTATTGCCGCTGGCCTGATTGTGGTCTTGGGCTTAGCATCGTGCAGCGATGAATTTTTGACCTCACCCCCTCAAGGTGCCTTAGATGAGGGAACATTAGCCAATGAATTTGGCGCCGAAGCCGGTCTCATAGCAGCTTACTCCATGCTCGATGGATGGGGTCAGTTTGGTGGCTGGGGCGGATCCGGAAGTAACTGGATATTTGGCAGTGTAGCTTCCGATGATGCTTACAAAGGTTCCGAACCAGGTGATCAGCAACCAACTACTGATGTGGAGTTCTACCAGTGGAGTACCGGTGGAGCAGATGGATACTTGAATGATAAGTGGAGGAGCGTGTATGAGGCTGTATCAAGATGTAATTCTACCATACGCTTGGTAAATAACATTGAGAGTATCAATCAAAGCACAAGAGACCGGATTCTTGGAGAATCATTATTTCTTCGCGCCCACTACCATTTTGAAGGCTACAAATTCTGGCAAAATATCCCTTACTATACAGAAGAGGATACTGATTTCAGAAAGTCAAACAGCGCAGACGCGTTGCCGTTAATAATAGGCGATTTGGAGAGAGCGATATCTCTTCTCCCTACCACTCAGGCCGACATAGGCCGTGTCACTCAATGGACTGCAAAGGCATACCTTGGCAGAGTTCAGGTGTATTCTGGAAACTACACAGCAGGAAGACAGACGTTAGAGGATGTGGTTAATAATGGGCCTTATGCACTTCGTGATTGCTTCCATGATGCCTTTTCAGAGGATGAGGAGAACGGTCCTGAGACTGTACTCGCGTACCAAGCATCCGTCAATGATGGAGATGGAGGCGGAGAAAATGGTAATAGAAATGATCGTCTAAACTTCCCTCATAGCGGTAGTCCCTTTGGATGCTGCGGTTTCCACCAACCGTCTCAAAATCTTGTCAATGCCTATAAGGTGGATGAAAACGGTTTACCCTTCTTAGATGGATCGTTTAATAATAGCATTCTTGAGAACGAACCTGTAGATCCGAGGTTGGATTGGACTGTCGGCCGTGACGATGTTCCTTTCTTGGATTGGGGCCTTCATACTCCAGGGTGGATACGTGCACGTGAGTGGGCTGGCCCATTTTCTCCTAAGAAGAACATCTATGAAGAAGGTAGTGGTGCAAGAAGTAGCGTAGGTTGGAATAATGCTCACCTACACTCTATGAACATGCACATCTACAGATACGCTGAGGTTCTTCTTCTATTGGCAGAAGCTGAAGTAGAGGTAGGAAGTCTTGAAAGAGCCAGAGAAATCGTTAACATGATCCGCGCGAGAGCTGGAGCTTGTGCACAAGGACCTGTCGGTGGTCCTGTAGAAGTTGCGATCGACGATCCTTCAATCACATGGGCAGATTACGAAGTTGGTATTTATACACAGCCTTGGACTGATCAAAATGTTGCTCGGGATGCCGTGAGAATGGAAAATCGTCTTGAGTTAGCGATGGAAGGGCATAGATTCTTTAACCTTCGCCGTTGGGGTATCGCTCAGCAGGTTCTTAACGACTATGTTGAGGTCGAAAAGACAAGAAGACCTTATTTGACTGGTGCAGCGCAGTATGAAGGTCGTCACGATCTTTATCCTTTACCAACAGTACAAATAGAATTAAGTGAGGTTGATGGAGAGAACCGATTAGTACAGAATCCTGGTTGGTAGAAAAGTCTCCTTAGATATTCAAAACCCGATAAGTAGTCTGTTACTTATCGGGTTTTTTATTGGTTTCGATTATACATTCTAAGTTCATGTTAAACAGCTTAAAGAAGGCTCATCTATCATTGTGCTGCTTAATAGCTCTACTCCTGCTTTGGTCATGTAGAGATAAAGAAGTAAAGGACTCACCTTTGTTTGAATTACTTGAGAGCTCAGCGACTCAAATAGATTTCATTAATGAAGTAGTTGATCAAGAAGATTTTAATATTCTAAATTATCGGAATTACTACAATGGTGGCGGAGTAGCTATCGGAGATATCAATAACGACAGCCTTCCGGACATTTACTTTACAGCTAACATGGCTGGAAACAGGCTCTATCTGAACAAAGGCAACTTCTTATTTGAAGAAATCACTGGGAGCGCTAAAGTTGCTGGAAGTAAGGCCTGGAGCACAGGTGTTACTATGGTCGATATCAATAGTGATGGATGGCTCGATATATACGTGTGTAACTCTGGGGATGTCAATGGTAACGACAGAGAAAACGAGTTATTCATCAATCAGGGTGATAATACATTCATCGAGTCAGCCGCCATCTGGGGACTTGACGATAGAGGCTTTAGTACTCAGTCAATTTTCTTCGATTATGATCTTGATGGAGATCTGGATTGCTTTATCCTTAACAATAGCTTTAGGAGTCCTGACAGGATAGATCTGTATCAAAAGTCGAGAAGTGAAATAAGCCAAGAAGGTGGTGATAGACTAATGCGGAATGATGGTACTCACTTCACTAATGTCACAATAGAAGCTGGCATATTCAGCAGTGACATTGGTGAAGTGAGTACCATCATTCCGCATTAGTCTATCACCACCTTCTTGGCTTATTTCACTT
>JBCBIX010000057.1:0-16553 GCA_038523965.1 Bacteroidota bacterium | reverse complement strand
AGTGAATACGTAGATAGTGTAGCGTTCCAGTATCCTCCCTACACGACCAGCGAAGAGTTAGTTGGTCTGCTAAAAGCCTCCTCTCCGAGATAATCCGAAAGGGCATAGAATACCATCGAACCCTTTTGATAGTGTATGTGCTGCTGGTTTTCATTGAGCATCAGAGGTTGCTCTTTCTTCCGTTCTACAGTGCGACCAAGGAGATACTTATCGAGTGCTTCTTTAAGAAATGTGCGCATCTGTCCTTCTCCATGTTCTCGTTTGAGCACTTGTAGGCTAACATACTCGGATGGACTCTCCGAAAGCATCGTTGCTCCCTTGGCATTGGCTCCAATCACCTGATGCGCCCACCACTGATGAGCTACCTCATGTGCAGACACCGAAAACGGGTAGTCAATTCCCCCTTCCTCATCGACATCGGCGATAAATCCGATACTCTCTGAGAACGGAATTGTATTCGCAAAAGACTGGGCAAAACCTCCTGTAACGGATGGAAACTCGAGTATCCGAAGCTGGCCATGTTGGTATGGACTGAAAGCTTCACTACAGTAGGCCAATCCTCCCTTAGCACCCTTCATGATGCGCTCGAGATTATATTCATGGCCCTTGTGGTAGTAGATGGTGATCGGCACACCATTCCATTCGTCGCTGTATTCTTCGTAGCGCGCTGATATGATATTATAGAAGTTGAGCATTTTGCTCTGCATGCGATACTGAAAATGTCTGCGCCCGTCCTCTTCCCATTCGCGAATCAATTTCCCTGGAACCATGGCGATCTGATCTGGAGCTGTACTTACAACGGCTTCGAAATCGATCCAATCTGAATTCAAAGAGATATAGTTGTTCATTCTTGCCAAGGAGTCGGTTGGATCCATCATACGCTCCTTCGGCTCAAGCCCATATCTACGACGTCGCTTGTCATCCGTGTGCTCAAGACCACTATCATATCCTATACGCGGAAAGATTGAACTGTTGAAGAATGTCCCATTCTCCCGCACTGGAGACTCCGAATACAGAAGTCTATTCGGCTCGTTGTACGTCACAAATTCCATTGTCATCGTATCACCCGGCGTTAAGGGCTCTGCGAGTGCATAAATCTGAATGTGTTGTACGGTATCGTCGATGACCAAGTCATTCGCTCGATCGAATGAAATCTCCTTGGTAAGCGAATTGTCATTAATGAATATGGAATCGATTGGACTGTTCGTCTTATTAACTAATGTATTCGTTCCTAAGGCGCGGAGATCTCTTGTTTCTGGTCTCAGGTCAATGTCTAATGAGATGGCTGTAATTTTCGGCTGAGGCCGATGGTCGAAGCGCTTATATGTGATCTCGTACTCAGCCGTACGTTGCTCAGATAACTTACTCGAGACGTACTCTTGGCGAACATTGGTCTCAGTATATATCCATCTACCGACGGCAAGAAAAGCCACCAAGAAAAGTCCAATCGATAGACCAGTCCATCGATTCGTACGAGATGGGATAGCTCGCAGCTGAGAGATGAAGCCCCGTCGAACTCCTCTGCGCTGGATTAGACCTGCACTGATCAAAAAGACGATGCCAAGCAGTAACCAATATCCCTTGTAGACAAAATAACGGACGACAGAAGTACCGTATCCCGACATATCGCTGTAGAAGGTACCCGGACCGTTGTTGTACTTGAAGATGTCCTGTTCGATACCAATGCGATCCAAGAAATTCATGCCGAGACTGACCACTAACAGTGTGAAGAGTCCCGCATAAAAGTTAGGAACTAACGCATGAACAAACACTGCAAATAAGGCCCAGATAATGTAACCGATTAACCGGACCCCAAGTAGATCTTTGAGATATAGGCCAAGTTCGAAGTCGTAAAATCCATTGTAAATCTGGATACCAATGCCTGTAAGCATAATGATCAGCAGCAGTGCGATCTGCATAATGACTACAGTAGACAAACGGGATAACAAAAAGGTCCATGCAGGCACTGGAGAGGCATCTTCAAGTTGATATATCGCCACTTTCTCTGGTCGATGCATGAGCAGGCCAGTGTAGATGAAGGTGAGCAGGATGATGAACATCCGAAAGATGAAGCCTGGTATAACCAGTAATTCTCGCGTTACAGGAAGGGTCTTTGTACCAAAAATCTCACCACCAAAAGCACTAATTATAACGATGAACATCGCTCCGAGAATACTCACTACAATGAACGGTCCACCCTTGAGTACATACTTGAGATCGATCTTAGTGAGTGCCCATGCGGATTGCAGAACTTGCTTTATCCCTCGATGATAACTGACCTTGGGAAGTGATATGGATTGGATCAATCCAGGCTTGGTTGCTATACTTTTTACAGTCTCTGCCTTTCGACCGAAGAAAGAGAATCCACTCGGCGCATAGCTGAATGAAAATCTGAGATAAGTCCACCCAAATATCAAAAGGCTCACTACGATCCAGATGATCCGATTGGTAATGATCAGTCCTTTGAGCGGAATCATGTTTTCGTTCTGCTCGACGATCGTCCAATACTTGGTGTAATAGTTGACGGCATTAAACCCGAATGGATCCAGTAGCGCACTCGCTTTCTGATAATCTTGGTCAGCAAGCAACGTATCTGCTATGCCCTGAAAAAAGAACAAGGCCGCAATAACTACAAACCCTGCGATGATACTCCTGGTGGCCAAGGTGACTCCAAAGACAATCGAACTAAACAAGAATAGAGTTGGAAGTACCCACACAGCATAGGTCAAAGCGTAGGATTTCCATCGGAAAGGACCGACTAAATTCTGATCAACACCATCAAGTGATGTCCCTAATTGGACACCGATACCCAAGACAAACAGAAGGATGGCCATGATGACAAACCCACTCCAGAACTTACCAAAGAAGTAAGCACCCTTTTTGAATGGATAGGAGTAGAGAACTTGGTGCATGTTACTGGAGAAATCCTTCGCAACCACGGCACCGACCACAGACGGAAGCAAGAAGAATCCGAAATAAGACAATGCACCAATCGTAAAGCAGATCTGAACAGGAGAATTAATCCAGGTCTGCGAAGACACAGTGGCAGTACTACCATCGAATAAGCCTCCTGACGAGGCAATAGTTAGGAATCCGATACCACCCAATGCAACTGCATAGATGTAGAGCAGCGGTTTGTTAAACCACTGATTAAACTCAAAGGAGAAAATGTGCTTGAACATGCCCATCACGCTGCGCCTTGGATGAATCCATTGAGATATGCGAAGTAGACATCTTGTAACTGCGGTGCCTCATCGACAAAGGTCCCAGCTGGTTGAGTGGACGAGTAGACTCGGAGGTTGATCGAATTATCAGGATTGTAGGATGTGGACAAGACTTGAAAATCCAGTTGTCTCTGCTCGATCTCATCGCGGGGAACAGTGGCACTCCACACAGCACCGCGAATCGACTCAACTGCATCCATCGGAGCCGATCGGTGCAAAATTCTTCCCTGATTCATGATGGCCATATCATTACAGAGTTCTTGGACATCCTCTACGATGTGCGTGCTAAAGATGACGATATGATCCTGTCCTATCTCGCGCAACACATTGAGAAAACGTCGTCGCTCGGCAGGGTCTAAGCCAGCAGTTGGCTCATCAACTATGATGAGTTCCGGATCATTGAGCAACATCTGGGCGATGCCAAACCGCTGCTTCATCCCTCCACTGTAAGTGGATACAGCCTTGCGTCTTGCATCTGTCAAATTAGTGATCTCTAAGAGTCGGGCCACCAGTTCCTTCCGCTCCTTCTTGTCGGTGATACCTTTAAGAGTAGCGAAGTAATGCAGCAGTTCTTGCGCAGAGATCTTAGGATAAACACCAAATTCCTGCGGTAGATACCCTAACGTCTTGCGAAGCGTCAGTTGGTTCGCCAATACATCTTCACCATCCAGATGAATCCTTCCATTATCGGGATCCTGGAGTGTGGCGATCGTCCGCATCATACTGGATTTCCCTGCTCCGTTTGGACCTAAGAGCCCAAACATGCCCGTCTCTATGTCCAGCGAAATGTCATCCAGTGCCTTGAGTCCATTACCGTAGGTTTTGGATAGGTTTTTAATCTCCAACTTCATAAAACTGTAGTGTAGTAAGCCGCAGCCAAGATAGAATGATGACTACTTAAAACATCGGAATTACGACTAATCCAAGGAGGGCATCGATTAGGTGTGGAGGTGGTATTCTGAGCAAACCATAGCATGAGATAAGTCCTTCAGAACTACTTTAGTAACCTATGCGAGTGAAATCTCTTTTGCGTTTTGTGCTGCTTCTATCGTTACTGTTCAGCTTCACTCGTTCTGGAAATGCCAGTCAGGACACATTGATTATCGGCTATGCTCCTGCCCCACCATTCATCATCACGAATCAGAATGATCCACCCCATGGAGTATCTATCTGGTTGTGGGAAAATGTTGCAGCTGATTTAGGTCTGGTTTGGAGATACCAAGCACTCCCGTTTAGCGATGTCATCGATGGTCTTGGTACGGGGGATGTGGATATCAGCATAAACCCACTGACCATGACGGCTGAGCGAAGTAAGTCGTTCGGGTTTACCAGTCCATTTTATGTTGCTAATGCTACAGCTGTTGTTCCTGCTGGTCGCAGATGGCAACAAATACGAGCTACACTACAAGCCTTGTTATCGGCGGAGGTTTTTGGTGCATTCTTCCTCCTGTTAGTGATCATCCTACTATTCGGTTGGCTAACGTGGATATTCGAACGACGTCAGAATCCAGAACAGTTCAGACCTGATCGCAAGGGTCTCTGGGATGGTCTTTGGTGGTCGGCTGTGACCATGACCACAGTAGGATATGGAGACAAGGCACCACGAAGTTTTGGAGGGAAGATTATAGCTCTCATATGGATGTTTGTAGGCTTATTATTCATTTCAGGATTGACAGCCAGTATTGCGTCATCGATTATCTCTGTTCGTGATACTTCGACTTACTTGACATTAGACGCTTTACGAGATCGACCGATCGGCACGATGACAGCGACGAGTACCGAGACCTATCTGCGGAGTCGATTTTTCAGGGATGTTCAGACTTATTCATCGATTTATTCGGGCTTTGAAGCGGTAGAGACTGGTGAAATAGATGCGTTTTTGTACGATGAACCTATTCTCCAATATAGGTTACTCGAGAAGCAGTCGGATGTGCTGCGGGTCGCACCTATCCAGTTCAACTTGCAGCTGTACTCATTTGGCGTTTCGAAGGGGCGAGATTCGTTAAGTCACCTCATATCAGAGCGAGTATTGCACTACACCAGTTCTATCGAGTGGTCGGTCCTATTGAGTGAGTACGAGATGGAGGTGTTGTGATGTAATTAGGTATCACGAGACTTCTATTTCTCTCCACCGTTTCAGCTGGTAAATTCACAAAAGGCTCTATTACAACAGCCCTCTTCTTTTCATTTCGTGACTGATGAGCCCTAACTCTCGGCTCATACCTCCGGTCATTGATGTGTTCTCCTCGGCCCGACGAATGAGGTATTCTGCCACTTCCTTGACAGGTCCATAGACAACATACTTGGCAACGTTGTATCCTGCTTGTGCCAAGTTAAATGTCAAGTGATCGCTCATCCCCTGAAGCTGTGAGAAGTTGAGGTGTTCGTGATCGCGAGGTATTGCCAGTCGATCGATTTCACGAGCCATCATCCGTACGCTTTCGAGATTGTGCGAGGCATTGCACATCGAGATCGTTTCGTAGTGGTCCAGACAGAAGCGGACCGCCTCGTCAAAGTCCCGGTCGGTATCCTCCTTGGTGGCCTGGATGGGTGACGGATATCCCAATGCCTCCGCACGTGCGCGCTCCTTGTCCATATATGCGCCACGCACCAGCTTAGCGCCTAATTTGTAGCCGCCTTCTTGTGCTTTCCAAAAATCTGCGCGCAGTTGATCCAATTTGTCGTGACGGTACAGCTGATAAGTATTGTAGACGATGACCTTATCATGATTGTATTTGGACATGAGTTCGGTAACAACTTCATCCATGGATTCTTGGATCCATGATTCCTCAGCATCTATAAATACGCCAACCCCCAGTTCACTTGCCTCTTGACATGCGACATCTATGCGTTGCTTGAATCGTGCATATTGCTTTTCTTCTTTAGGAGTGAAGGTTTCTCCCGTTTGTCTTTTTTTGAGGAGGTCATTGTCTACTAAGGCGGTGAGTTTAGATACTACCACTGGGACTGAACTATTACTGGCTGCAAACTGAATCGCGCGACTAAGTTCCTCCTGAGCAGCATTTAGTTCCGCCTCCTCAGACTTGGCTTCTGCACCATAGTCCAAGATCGTCAGCGCATTGTATCGTGCCAGGTGATCGATTACTTCTTGGCAGTCAGTAAGATGAACACCTCCGCAGAATTGCTTAAAAATGGTTTGCTTGATTACCGTTGAGACAAATGGCAATCTCAATTTGATCGCCATTTTCCCAAGGTGCGATCCAATGTCCACGAGGGCCTTTTGATTCATCAATTGAAATAATCGATAGGTCTCCTTAAGCTCCCGATCCGTTTTAGCTTGAAATGCGATTTGGGTATCGTCAAAGTTGGGAAGTGCGAGCTGTGCCGGAGTAACGGCGTCAGGTGCTGACATGAGCAGTGGTAAGGCTTAGTTATGAGGTAAATTTAGCCAATCACACACATGATTGATCGAATTGTACTTTTGCAGGCAGCAAAAATCTCACGAATCAGATACCACAAACGAAGACTATGAGTGCAGGACTATTGGCTGGTAAGAAAGGAATCATTTTTGGTGCTCTCGACGATAAATCTATCGCATGGGCAGTTGCAGAAAAATGTGTCGAACATGGGGCACAAATCACACTAACGAATGCTCCAGTTGCACTTCGCTTTGGAGCCATTAATGAACTCGCCGAGAAGTTAAATACCATTGTCATCCCATGTGATGCGACAGATGATCAGCAAATCAATGATTTACTGGATCAGTCTATGGAGCATTTGGGTGGTAAGATCGACTTCATCCTCCATGCAATCGGTATGTCGCTCAATGTGCGCAAGAAGAAAGAATACACAGGTCTCAATTACGAATGGATGAAAAAGACCCTGGATATCTCTGCGATATCATTTCACCGCGTGATGCAATCTGCGTACAACAAAGAGGTCATGAATGACTGGGGGTCGATCGTCGCACTCAGTTATATCGCGGCGCAGCGGACCTTCCCCGATTATAGCGAGATGGCAGAATCCAAGGCATTACTGGAATCGTTTGCCAGAAGCTTTGGGTATCACTTTGGGATGAAGAATAAAGTGCGCGTGAATACGGTGAGCCAGTCTCCGACGGTCACTACAGCGGGAAGTGGGGTTAAGGGATTTGATAAGTTCTTTCAGTTCGCAGATGAGATGTCACCTTTAGGTAATGCTACTGCAGATGCCTGTGCGGATTATTGCGTGAGCTTGTTTTCAGATTTGACTCGTTCCGTGACGATGCAAAACTTGTATCACGATGGAGGATTCAGTAACATGGGTATCAACGCAGCACTGCTAAAAGATGAATAGCCTTTGATCAAGCAATCCACGGTCGACCAAATCCTGGCAGCCGCTCAGGTAGAAGATGTCATCGGAGATTATGTCAATCTCAAAAGACGAGGGTCCAACTTGCTTGGGCTTTGCCCTTTTCACAATGAGAAAACACCGTCGTTCACGGTATCACCCTCCAAGAACCTTTTTAAGTGTTTTGGATGCGGCATAGGAGGTAGTCCTGTCACATTCTTGATGGAGCACGAGAGTTTCACCTACCCCGAAGCTCTCAGACATCTGGCTAAGAAGTACAACATCAAGATCGAGGAAGAGCAACAAAGCCAAGAGCACCTCGAGGAACAAAAGCACAAGGAGTCCTTACTGATTATCAATCAGATGGCCTCCCAATTCTTTGTGGATCAACTATCGACTGAAGAAGGTCGAAGTATAGGACTCTCCTACTTCAAGCATCGTGGCTTGTTAGAATCGACCTTAGAGCAGTTTGGTCTTGGATATGGTCCGAGAGATCCTAAATCATTCGTCAATTATGCGACAGGGCAGGGATACAAATTGGATCTACTTACTCAGCTCGGTTTGGTGTCTAAAAGTGGGTACGATTTCTTCCGAGAGCGAGTGATCTTTCCCTTTCACAACCTGAGTGGCAAGGTGATCGGCTTTGGAGGACGAATCCTAAAAGAGAATGTCAAGGCACCAAAGTATCTCAATTCGCCAGAGACTCCGATTTACAATAAGCGACAGACTCTTTACGGACTTTATCAGGCGAAGAAAACCATCCGACAAGAAGGCAAGTGCATCTTAGTCGAGGGCTACATGGACGTACTTAGCCTACATCAAAATGGCATCAGTAATGCGGTGGCCTCCTCTGGAACATCGCTAACATCTGAACAGGTGCGACTCATCAAGAGATTTGCTGATGAGGTATTAGTGCTTTATGATGGAGATGCCGCCGGACAGCGGGCAGCACTGAGAGGGCTCAATTTATTCCTGGAGTTCGATGTCAATGTGAAACTTGCCACACTACCAGACGGGCACGATCCCGATACTTATGTCAGGGAGTTGGGATCTACGGCTTTCTCAACTTATTTAGATGAGCACGGCCAGGACTTCATCTTACTTCTGGCAAAGAATATCGTCCGAGATCATAAAAATGACCCGGTTCAAAAGAGTGTGGCCATCCGTGAGTTAGTAGATAGTATCGCGTTAATCGGTAATCAGATTAAACGAGCTGTATACACCAAGGAATGCGCCACAATTCTGGATATCGATGAGTCAAGCCTGATCAAAGAAGCCAATAAGGTCATTCGCAAGACGATCCAGAGAAAACAGCTCCAGCGGCCACGTGACACAAAGCCGGTGCCTCAAAAGCATATCGACTTTGATCCGAATGAAGATCATAGTCAAGGCATCCGAGCTATAGTTGATGACACCGATTATCAGGAGCGAGATATCATCCGAGTTCTATTTACTGACGGAACGAAGAAGCATAGCTCCGAGGAGGATTTGAGTGTGGCAGAGTATGTACTCGCTAATCTCCATGGTGTAATAGAACTGGTGAAGGACCCACTGTGCAAGGAAATTCTAATCGAATACCAAGCCGAGCTTGAAAAAGAGCGGGTACCAGATCAGCAGCATTGGTTGTCTCATGAGAATGAAAATGTGCGACGCATGGCTGTCGACTTGTTATCAGATAAATGGACCTACGCCGACTGGTCAAAAAGGGGGCTGGAATTACAGACCCAGAAACCTATCGAAGAGAATTTCGTCAAGGATAGCTATCAAGTTATCATGCGCTACAAGCTCAAGAAAATAAATGAGCGCATTCAGGAGATAAAAGCTCTCTTTGATAAACAAGAAGACGAAAGCCGCGATATCCTCCTAATCACGGCATATCAACGATTACTACAGGATCGCCAGCAATTGGCGGGAGAACTTGGAGTGACTGTATTCTAAGCGGCCTCCGCCACAGGGAAGTAGGATAATAACTCATCCATCTTGGCCTTAAGATTGTCACGATGGACGATGAAATCCAAGAAGCCATGCTCCAATAAGAACTCAGAAGACTGGAATCCTTCGGGTAATTCTTGCTTGATAGTTTCTTTGATCACACGTGGTCCTGCAAACCCAATCAGCGCTCCTGGCTCAGAGAAATTCAGGTCACCGAGCATGGCAAAAGAAGCAGTGACTCCGCCTGTCGTAGGATCTGTCAAAAAACTGAAGTAGGGAATCTTATTCTTAGATAACAGAGTCAGTTTCCCAGAAATCTTCGCCAATTGCATCAGTGAGAATGCACTTTCCATCATTCGTGCACCACCTGATTTTGAGATGATCATAAAGGGCGTCTTGTTCTCAAGACAATAATCAACTGCTCGACTAATTTTCTCACCCACAACACTACCCATCGAGCCTCCTATGAAGGTAAAATCCATAGCAGCCACCACCAGAGGTTTCTTGTTGATCTTACCAACAGCCACACTGATGGCGTCACTCAGACTGGTTCGTTCATGAGCTTGGTCCAATCGCTCATCATAAGACTTCATGTCGGTGAACTCAAGAAAGTTATACGACCTCAGATCATCAAAAAGCAACTTAAACCGAGAACCAAAAAGAATCTTGAAGTAGTCGTGTGAACCAATCCGAAAGTGATTGCCACACGCTGGACAGACGAACTTGGCATTTTCTAATGCGATGATGGTGAATGCACCTCCACATGCCTTGCATTTCTGCCAAAACCCATCAGGCACTTCCTTTTTCTCCTTGGTAGTCGTCTGAATACCGTCTCGAAGTCTTTTGAACCAACCCATAGTGTAACGTTAGCTTAACAATGATAGATGAAGTGACTGGTATAACCAAGGTCACTCGATACTCGAACTGATCAACACAAACCTTAGCCCAGACTCTTGACCGCCTGCACCATAGCCTTTACATGGTTAGCATCGGTATCGGGATAGACTCCATGTCCGAGATTAAAAATGTGCTGGTTACCCATGTCCTTGGAGATGCGTGCAACCTCTGACTGTATGGCATCCGGATCAGAATAGAGAAATGCAGGATCCATGTTTCCTTGAATCACAAGATCCTCACCCAGATGCTCACGCACGTATGACGCAGGAGTGCGCCAATCTACTCCAATGGCCTCCATAGGGACGTCTCCAAAATCTGGGATAGATGACCATGCGCCCTTTGGAAAAAAGATACGAGGTGTGCCCTCGATCGCCTCCATGATAGCTGAGATGTAAGGGAGACAAAACTCCTGATACTGAGCTCTCGAGAGCATTCCTGACCAGGAATCAAAAAGCTGGATCACATCTGCTCCTGAGGCGATTTTTTGTTTGACATAAGCTGTCGTGGCAGATGAGATACGCGACATGAGACGATGCGAATCTTTTGGGTGCTCGTATAAGAACCGTCGAGCTTTCGCAAACGTCTTGCTACCACTACCCTCGATCATATAAGCGAAGAGGGTCCATGGCGCACCGGCGAAGCCGATGAGTGGATTCGAGCCCGACAAGCGCGCTTTCGTTTTTGTGATCGACTCGAATACATAATCAAGCCTATCCAAAACATCTTCTCCGTAGACCAATCGATCTATATCCGCTGGAGAAGTAATGGGATTTGGAAACTTAGGCCCTTGCTTCTCGATGATGTCATAATCCACACCCATGGCTTCCGGTATCACCAAGATGTCTGAGAAAAGAATAGGCGCATCGACGCCCAACTCGTGGAGAGGTTCAAGGGTAACCTCAGCGATGAGATCTGGACTTTTGACCAACTCCTTGAATCCAGATACCGATTTTCGAATCTGACGATAACCAGGAAGAATTCTCCCTGCCTGTCGCATCACCCAGACTGGAGGGCGATCAGTTGGAACACCATGGAGCTTGTCGAGAAGAATATTATTGTGATAACTCATATACACATCAAAAAATTCGGCGCGAAAGTAGTTCATATCCCTGCTCGGGTTCATACCGTCGAGTTACAGGCTATGTACATGGATTGCCAAGTTGTCAAACAAAACCAAATTGTACCTTTGCCGCCTTTCTAAAAATCACCGCCAAACCTGGCGCTCACCATATGGAGAGAAATCAGATCATCGGGTTTGTTCTTATCTTTTTGATCCTGGTCGGCTGGAGCATAATCAACCAGCCAACCCAAGAAGAAATCCAAGCTGCCAAAGAAAAGCAGCGCCTCGAACAAGAGGCTCAATCAGGAAGTACAGCCGATGAGTCGGTTGATACTGCCTCGGGAAGTTTGACTTCTGACAAGGTCAGCGTAGAAGACCTTCCTGATAGTTTACTATTACAACAGCAAGCGGGCCAATACGGCATTTTCGCAGGAGCCTCCTTAGGAGAGTCCAACACCTATACTCTGGAAAACGATGTGATCAGCATCACGCTCTCCAACAAGGGTGGAAAAATTGTTGATGCTCGGCTCAAAGAGCATCAGAAAGTAGCGGCAGACGACAAGGGAAATGAGATAAAGTCTCCATTGCGCCTACTGGAAGACGAACGAAACAAGTGGAACTATGTCCTGGACCTTGGTAACCTACGCATCAATAGCGAGGATCTCTATTTCACTGCCAAGCAGACTGGTAATGAGATTGCCTTCAAGGCAACCACGACTACTGGTGGCTTTGTTGAACAGCGATATCGCCTCGGGGAGGATTACACCTTGGATTATGATCTGACTGTAGACGGGATCTCAAACCAACTCGATCGAGAACAGCCGATCGTTTTGGAGATCGATAACTATTTGGATCGATTGGAGAAAAACGTGGACTACGAAAGGAGATTCTCAACGGTATACTTCAAGCCTGTATCGAAAGACTCAAAGTATTGTAACTGTATGAAGAGTGACGTGAAAGACGTCATGGACAAGGAGGTCGAATGGGTTTCTTTCTCAAATCAATTTTTCAATACCTCTCTGATCTCCCGGTCTGCCCCATTTGACGGGGTGATCGCTTCGACAGAGATGTATGATAAAGATCAACCAGATCTAAAGCGAGCGAGCACGGTCATTAATATGCCTTTTCAAGGCAGTTCCTCTGAGACCATCGCTATGGCACTTTATGTAGGTCCGAATGAGTATCGTACGCTGAAACAATTTGACAATGATCTGGAAGAGATTATACCCTTTGGACGGAGTCTATTCGGAGATATTAATCGGCATCTGATACGACCGTTCTTCAACTTCCTTCTTGGTTTTATTAATAGCAAGGGTATCGTGATCATCGTCTTGATCTTCTTGGTAAAGATGGCTTTCTACCCTCTTACCTATAAGATGCTCCATTCTCAGGCGAAGATGGGTGTCCTTAAGCCACAGCTGGCAAGTCTTAAGAACAAGTTTAAAGATGATGCTCAACGCCAGCAGATGGAGACCATGAAAGTCTACAGAGAGTATGGCGTAAGTCCTTTTGGTGGCTGTCTACCTATGCTTGTACAGACTCCGATTTGGTACGCATTGTTCAGATTTTTCCCAGCATCAATCTCTTTCCGGCAGGAGCGATTTCTATGGGCCAATGATTTGTCTTCATACGATGCGCTGTTTTACTTCCCATTTGAAATCCCGGGGCTTGGATCTCACCTGAGCTTGTTTACCATCTTATGGGCTATCACCACTGTGATCTACACATTTTATAACACTCGGCACATGGACATGACGGCTAATCCTGCTATGAAGTATGTCCAGTACCTCATGCCGCTGATGTTCTTTTTCTTCTTTAACAAGTATGCGTCTGGGCTCACGTGCTACATGTTTTTCAGTCAGCTTTTCACTGTGGCACAGACTATTCTGACAAAGAAGTTTGTCTTCAATGACGAGAAGATTCTCGCCGAGTTGAATAAACAGAAGGCGAAGCCAAAAAAGCAAAACTCGTTCATGCAAAAACTCCAAGAGGCACAAGAACGCCAACAGAAGCTCCAGCAACAACGTACAAGTGCACAGAAAAAGAAACCGGCTAAACGATAATCACCTCTCATGGACCAGGTGAAAAGTGTCGGTGTTATCGGTGCGGGCAGCTTTGGGTTAGCACTCGCCAATCTTATCGCTGCCAATGCGGACGTTATCATCTTTAGCAGACGACAGGATGCGATCTCGAAAATCAACCAACAGCTCGAGCTAAACGGTATTTCGCTGGCACCAAATGTCTCAGGGACTCAAGACTTACAGCATCTATGTAAATCATGCACCCTGATTTTCCAGGTCACCCCTTCTATACACTTCAGGCAAGTGATCAGAAGGATGGCGCCTTTTCTTGGACCGGAACACATCATTATCCATGGCACCAAGGGTTTTGATCTGCTTCAAGATGAGTATGACGCGATGTTTACCTACGATGACTTTACGTTATCCGATGTGAAGACGATGTCTCAGGTCATCTTAGAGGAGACTGATGTAGCAAGGTTTGGGGCATTGTGCGGGCCCAATCTTTCGTCCGAGATCTTAGCCGGCTTACCTACAGCTACTGTTATCGCAAGTGAGTACGACGAAGTCATTCGCGCTGGTCACAAGGCCATATCGGGAAAAGCATTTTTTGTCTTTGGGTCCCATGATGTCAAAGCAGCGGAATTAGCAGGTGCACTGAAGAACATTATCGCAATTGCATCTGGCATGCTGGGCGGCAAGCGAATGGGTAAAAATACCGAGGCAATGCTCATCATCCGAGGGCTTCGGGAGATGATTCTTCTCGGTGAAGTGATGGGATCTAACAGCCGGTCATTCTATGGAACTCCAGGGTTGGGGGATCTGATAGCGACCGCTACATCTACGGATAGTCGTAATTATAGTTGTGGAAGACAGATCGCTGAAGGTCGAACAGTGCAGGAGATCATGGAATCCAGTCAAGAGGTCATCGAAGGGATTCGATCTGTGCGGATCGCCAATCATCTGATCAAGAGCTTACGACTACGAGCTCCTATCATCAGCATGATCTACGCTGTTCTATTCGAGAATAAGGGGATTGAAGAAAGTGTTTTTGAACTCATGAAGTATCCACTGATTTCGGATGTTGACTTTATGAAGTGAGTCTATCCTGACTTTCTTCGTCTGTGATCGCGAAGCACCTATCTATTATATTGTGAAGGATTGAAAGGACATTAGACCTTTGGCTAAATAGAATACAATAGACGAATTACTATGGCAGACTTTGCGACTATCGATAACATGGCAGCTAAGCCAAAATCCTTTTGGAAACGCCCTGAGGGAGTAACGGGCACTCTATTTCTCCTTGCCTTATTAGGTGGAATCGGGTATCTGCTGATCACGGGGCTATCTACGATTGTGGCTTTTGCATCGAGTCTTTTAGGATTAGTCGTGACGATCTTGGTTTTGGCCGCGATCGTATATATGGTCTTGGATCCGAAGATGCGGGCACTGGTTGGTTATATGTACAAGAGTGTCATGCGCAAGATCACAAGCATATTCGTGACAATCGACCCAATCGGAATATTGAAGAATTACATCGATGACCTTTCTGATAACCTAAAAAAGATGGGTAAACAGATCGGAGGTCTTCGTGGTCAAATGCGAAAGATCAAAACCATGATGGTCGATAACACGAAGGAGATCGAGCAAAACATGATGATCGCTAAGAAGGCTAAGGAAATGGGCAATGAAAAACAGCTCATGTTGTCCTCTCGCAAGGCAGCCAGATTAAAAGAGTCTAACGATAAATACGAAGCCTTACACAGTAAGATGAGCATCCTACACAAGGTGCTTACCAAAATGTATTCTAACAGTGAGATCCTCCTCGAGGACACCAAGGATCAGGTCAAAGTAAAAGAACAAGAGCGAAAAGCAATCCGAGCCTCGCATGGAGCAATGAAGTCTGCGATTAATATTATCTCAGGTAATTCGGACAAAAGAGCCATGTTCGATCAAGCCATGGAGGTCATCGCCGACGATGTGGCAAACAAAGTGGGTGAAATGGAACAATTCATGGAACTGTCAGCCAACTTTATGGAAAGTGTTGACCTGCAGAACGGCATCTTCGAAGAACAGGGACTGAAGATGCTCGAGGAATACGAGAAAAAAAGCACTCTCCTTCTACTGGGAGGAAAAGAGGTGGAAGACGAAACCTTGGACTTGGGAGAGTACACTCAAGTGAAAGAGAAGGTGACAAAATCGTCAGACTATAGCAATCTCTTCGATTAAAGAGCAGCTACAGCAGGACTCCTTGGAGAGATCAGAGGATGCATATGTAAGCGTCTCGATCGAATCCGAGGCTACCTTTCGAGACCGTGGTAGTAAGTTTTTGGCCTTTTGCAGGCCAGTCGAGTCTGAGGAGGAGGTCCAATATGCTTTGCAGAGTATATCAGCGGATCACCCCAAGGCAAATCATCTTTGCTACGCTTATCGACTTGGCGTAAATGGACATCCTTATCGGGCAAATGATGACGGAGAGCCATCAGGTTCAGCGGGAAAACCAATACTCAATGCCATTTTAAGCGCAGGAATATCAGATATCTTCATTGGAGTCGTGAGATACTTTGGCGGCACAAAACTCGGTGTCCCTGGTCTCATCAACGCCTATAGCACGTCCGCCGATATGGTGATCGCAGCGAATGACTTCAGACAAGAATTTGTCACCGTTACTGTTCGCATGTACTATCCAGTTGCTGACACAGGTCGTATCTATGATATCCTTAAACGCAGCCAGGTATCATCCTATGAGAATCATTACGGCACTCGGACTTATATGAAGCTATCGGTGCGGGCAACTAAAGTCTCAGAGACCATTCATCTCATCAAAGCCCGATACATGAATTATGCGCCCAGCGAATTAGATCAAAACCTGGATCTACCAGATCTAACATTTGAAATTGATGGGGTTGGACGATGAGATGAACGGCATTCAGAAGTGGAATTCTCACAGGTTTTGCTGCTGATACCTCATCCATATGAAATGTTAATAAAATAGATGTTTTGAATACCGCGGGTCTCTATGAGCGAAATAGCTTTGGTTGGTCATAACGCCTATGTAATGCCTAAGCACCTCTTGTTTGCTACTATCTGTTTGTTTGCCTTAAGTCGATCCGTACTCATCTCGCAGGACTC
>JBCBIX010000056.1:0-17037 GCA_038523965.1 Bacteroidota bacterium | reverse complement strand
CCAATTAAAAGAATCGATGTTCCGTCAATCGAGGATATGCTGCGTGTTGATACTCGTGTCATGGAGGCACAGGTGTACGTCGATGCGCATCAAAAATTGATTATTGATGTCGAGCAACGACGCCCCATAGCTCGCGTGATAAATAGTCGAAATGATCAGTTCTACATGGATCGAAATGGTCGTTACATTCAGATATCTGATCATCGCGCAGTTCGTGTACCAGTTGTCACTGGTTATGTCGAATCGCTCAAGGCAGGTGAGTCGTTGGCCTCGAAGCCAAGATTAAAAGAAGCGCTTTCTATTCTTCATCTGATTCGCAAGGATGAATTCCTGACTGCGCTGATCGAACAGATACATGTCGAGTCGACACACCGAATTATTTTAATACCTAAGGTAGGAGACGAACGGATCATTCTCGATCATCTCGATCATCTCGACCATAAGTTGAAGAATCTCAAACGATTTTATAAAGAGTTAGCTCGTTCCAACAGCTGGAAGAAATACAAGGAGATTGATATTTCTTATCGTCAGCAGGTAGCGGCTCGAGAATTTGTAACCCCATAATATGAGGCCTATGTACACAGAGTTTACAAATTACAATGACATCGTAGTTGCCATAGACATTGGTACAACTAAGGTGTGTGCGATCGCAGGGCGAAAGGATGAATTTGATAAAATCGACATCGTAGGTGTTGGGACAGTAGTATCAGAAGGAGTTTCTCGTGGAGTCGTCTCGAATATTGATAAGACAGTCAAGGCAATTACAGAAGCTATTGAGATTGCTGAGCGAAATTCTGGGATAGAATTTAAAAATATACATGTTGGTATTGCAGGTCAGCATATCAAGAGTTTGCATCATCGCGGATTATTAGTCCGAAATGAGGTGAACACTGAGATCAGTGAGGAGGATGTCGATAAGCTGATTAAAGATATGTATCGTCTTGTCCTGCCTCCAGGAGATAAAATCTTGCATGTTATTCCACAAGAGTTTAGTGTGGATGACGAACAGAATATCACCGATCCAATCGGAATGTCTGGCGTGAAGTTAGAAGCTAATTTTCACATTATCACAGGTCAGATCTCCGCATCCAAGAATATCATGCGATGTGTAGAAAAGTGCGGCCTTAACGTCAAGGATATGACGCTCGAGCCTATCGCATCTGCATCCGCAGTTCTTACAGATGATGAAAAAATGGCTGGGGTTGCTCTTGTAGATATCGGAGGAGGAACAACAGATATTACAATCTTTAAAGATGGTATTATCAGACATACAGCTGTAATACCATTTGGTGGTAATGTGATTACAAAAGATATCCAAGAAGGCTGCACAGTGATGCACGAACAAGCCGAGAAACTGAAGGTAAAGTTCGGATCAGCTCTCGCAGATGAGATCTACGACAATCGCATTATAACAATCCCTGGATTCAAGGGAAGAGATCCAAAAGAAATTAGTGAGAAGAACTTAGCGCGGATTATCCAGGCACGTGTGGAGGAGATTTTTAGTTATGTCTACTGGGAGGTGAAACGTTCAGGTTTTGAACGGAAGTTAATCGCAGGTCTGGTATTGACTGGAGGCGGTTCGCTCCTCAAGCATATTAATCTTCTTGCAGAATATGAGACTGGTTTGACTTGTCGAAAAGGACAGCCCATCGAGCATCTGGCACACGGGTATAGTTCTGCATTGGCCAGTCCTATCTACGCTACAGGTATTGGACTATTGATACATGCGATCAACAATGAAGAGTTGAAGTTAGAAGTAGATGCAGCGGAGGCAGAGAATGTCATTGATCTCTCACTGACCGAAGGGGAGTTATTAGAAGAAGCCAAACGACATGCGACTGAGATCAAGGATTCCAAATGGTATAAGAAGATTTTCACAGTAACTAAAGAATTTTTTGAGGCCGCTCCAGATACCGATTTTTAGTGCAGCCCTAAACGTGAGGATCGTACGATACACCAAAGATCGTACGATCCAATGTTCTTCAAATTAATCAAGAAAAAACATCCGTTATGTCTTTAGAATTTGATTTTAAGAAGCGAAATGGATCGATCATTAAGGTGGTTGGTATCGGCGGAGGCGGTGGAAATGCAGTCGCTAATATGTATCGCGAGGGAATCACCGGTGTTGACTTTGCCATTTGTAATACTGATAATCAGGCATTAGAAAATAGCCCTGTAGAAGTGAGAATTCAGTTGGGACCTCACCTTACAGAAGGCCGTGGTGCAGGCTCTAAACCAGAAGTTGGAAAACAAGCATGCCTGGAGTCTGTAGATCATATTAAGGAGTTCCTCGATGATGGAACGAAGATGGTCTTTGTGACGGCAGGTATGGGTGGGGGTACCGGAACTGGTGCCGCTCCGATCGTCGCCAAGACCGCCAAGGATATGGGTATTTTGACTGTGGCTATTGTCACCTTACCGTTCAAGTTCGAGGGCATGCGACGTCAACGGTTTGCGATCGAGGGATTAGAAGAATTGAAGAAGCAGGTCGACGCCTATCTCGTGATTTCAAACGATAGACTTTTTAAAATGCACCCAAATCTTGGTCTTTCTGAAGCATTTGGGGAAGCTGATAGTATCCTAACTACCGCTGCTAAAGGTATAGCGGAGATTATCACCGTATGGGGAAATATCAATGTTGATTTTGAAGACGTAAATACCGTAATGCGAGGTTCAGGTGTTGCTATAATGGGGAATGCTATAGCGACTGGAGAAGATCGTGCCCGTACTTCAATTAGCAATGCTATGAGCAGTCCGTTATTAGAAGATAACGATATCAGAGGTGCACGTCACATCTTGCTCAATATCACATCCGGTAAGAATGAGGTAACGATGCAGGAGATTGGCGAGATTACAGAGTATGTTCAAGAAGAGGCCGGCTATGGTACCAACCTCATCTGGGGCAGCTGTAGAGATGAGAGTCTTGGTGACGCAATAAGTGTGACACTTATTGCAACTGGATTTAGAACATCTCACGTAGCCGAGGCAACTATCGAGGATGAAAAGGTCAGGATACCGCTTGATGAATCCCAGGAGATGTCCGAAGAGAATGGAATTGTATTCGGATTTGATGATGCCGCTGATCAGCATACTATAGATTTTGAAGAGGATGACGTTCGTAAGACTATCCAGGAGATGAATCAAAGTGCTGAGTACTATGCACCTCAGCAACGCAAAGAAGTGCGATCGATAGACGGTGATACATATCAGGAATCGACTGAAAAGTACAAGCACATGGAGAAAGCACGGCGCAGTTATATGCGCAAGAACCTTAGCATGAGTTTAGACGATCCCAAGATGATCTCGGATATGGAAAATGAACCAGCGTACAAACGACGGAACGTGTCGTTAGATCAGTCAAAAGACCATACAAGACGACCATCTTCTGGAGGTTTGGAGATTGGTACGGATGAGGACAACCCACTTCGACGGTCAAACAACACATTTCTACACGACAATGTAGATTAGCACGTATTAAATAAAATCATATATGTATACTAACAGTAAATGAATGTTTTATATATTGTGATTAATTAAGATATGAATATGGTGATAGGTTGTCTTTGGACAACAATTAGTAGAAAGACGAGGAAACGTGATTAATAAACCTGTTTAAGGAAAGCTGTCGCGCCTATTTCGATCTGGCCTTTGTAGTTCACTGTTGTGCGAGGTCAGGTCACGTATGGACTAATGATGGATTTCGTCTTTTTATTATATTCTTTTCCTTTTTATGAGATTGGTTTATTAAAAGGGCCACGCCGCAAGGCGTGGTTTTTTCGTTTTTAGAAAATGCTTATGAACAGTAGTGAGACTTTTCCAACATCTGAGTCTTCGCCATGCTTCTAAGATGACACGATGTGATCTCTGTCTTGAAGAAGCTTGGCAATGTTAGTTTTACACTGAGTACTTTCTACATCCAATTGTTGTAGTACGTGATGGACTTGATTTCGTGTATTTGATGCAGATCCAATGGCATGTGAAAGCTGCTGGTTTTGAATCCAATCAGTGATCAGATTGCTGAAGAAGGACGTCGAGAAGTTCGTGAATGCCTTAGGGTCAAAATGGACACTTAAATTAGAATTTAGGTCAGCCAATTCTTGATTAAAAAGGTGTAGGTGATGCTTGATCTGGTAGCTTAAGTTTCTCGCTCGGTCGATAGCATCCCGGCGCGCGTATCGTTGCATTCTGCTGCGACTTGTATTTCCTGGCCATTGCCCCCAGTTGCGAACTTTTTGAAGGAGCCCTATGATTCGATTTATTAATTGGTCGCAGATGGCACCTATTTGTTCAGCTTCGCTGATTTCTTTTTGAAGTTTGTAGTTAGACTCAAGTTGTTCGCTTATGCCGAGCAGTTGATGACGAAGGACGGGATCTGTCTTGATGATTTCTTCTTCTCGTTTGATTTTAAGTCCTTCGAGCACCTTTATAAGTTGATCTTTGGACTTCGATTTGGCCTCGAGGAGATTGACCTCATATTCTAATAATTGGATCGTCTTAGCTATATCTTCTGTTTTGAGCGATAACTCGAGATACTCCTGGCGCTCTTTGTCAAGTTGTTTTTCTTTGCTTCCAAGAATTTTGTAAAACATGCTGGTTGTCGTTAGGCCTTCTAACCTTTCGACGTCTCGCAGCTCTTTATCTAACTTTTTGAGTAGTCCATCTTGTTCGTCATATGCAGTCTCTAACTCCTGTTTTGTCGTGCGAAGTTGAGATGCCACCTTCTCTAAGTGGACGATCTGTTGGATGGTCTGTTGTATCTCTTCTTGGATTGTAGTCATGATCGTGGTAATTACCTATGGCCAATGTATAGATTAGTACTCCGGCTGTGGCCGTGTATGTCCATTGTAAAGAAATCATTATCAGCATTGGATTGAGAAGAACATCCCTATTTTTAGATCAACACAAACGGATAAAACAAGTAGACATGGGAATCTTCAGTGAACTCAAAAAACTCTTCTGGACAACATCTTCTGTTGCCAAATCTGCTGCGGAAAAAGGAATGGATCGAGCCAAAGATGTGGGTGAAGACCTCCTGGAGAAGTCAGTTGATATTGGTGGCGAAGTACTAACTCGCGGTAAAGATGTTAGCGCTAAGATGATGGACAAAGCGACGGATCTTGGTGAGGACCTTTTTGACAAATCCGGTGATCTCGGATCTGTATTGAAGGACCGTGTGGAGGATCTTGGAGAGGGTTTAGCCGATAAAACAAGTGGTCTTCGCGATGCGATCCTTCACGGTGCTGAGGGGACTATGAACATGGTCAACAAAAACGAAACGCTAAAAAAGGTAGCTTCTACGACCGAGAGTATAGGTGAAAAGGTACTCAGCAAAGGAGAGGAGCTCTTGAATAAAGGTGGGGAAGTGGCTGAATCTATTGGTGGTAAAATCTTGGGTAAGGACAACGCGAACGTCGAGAAGCTTAAAGATTTCACTGAGAACGTCGGTGATAAGGTAATGCAGGCCAAAGAAGACATAGTGGATCGTGCCCAGGATGTTATGGAAGATGTGAATGACAAGATCGACGAGACCCTCGCTCGAGCTAAGGAAGAAGAGGCAGTCGAAAAGGCGAATCCAACACCAGGACTGGATGAGATCTTAGAGGAAAACAAGGAATCAACGCTGAAGGGTCAGGATGACTTTTTTGCGAAAGCAGCTGCCTATGCGGAAGGAGATTATCATGGTGCACAAGAGGGTATGGTGACAATCCAGGAGACTGCTGAAGAAATGGCCAAAGAGCCTTCGAAAGCAGCGGGATTCACTGATTACGATGGTGATGGAAATGAGGTCATCGATGATGCCATAATCGTTGAATCGGCCGAGGTGGTTGCCGAAGTTGTCACTGATTCGACTGCAGCTATTGAGCAAAATACGGATGAGATAACCGCTAACCTTCCGACCACTACTGCTGCCATTGAAGAGACTGAATCTGCGGTCAGCGATATCGTCGACTCTTCTTTGGATGCTGTATCGGAGGAGCCAGCAGAAGATGATGACTCAACTACCACATCTGCTTAGTTGCTGAAGGGATAAATCGGATAGATCTCCCCGGCACTGAAGTGGTTCTGTCCACGATCTAATCTAACGAATCCGCCAGCCCGAGTCAGGTTAGCGAGATCTCCTGATCCCTGCCCACGCTTTGGGTGAGCATGCATGGTGCCATTTTCTTGATAATTAATACTGACGGGTACGAAATAAGTGAGATCGGCGTCGAAATGAATGTCTTCGTCTAAGACACCAAGCACCGGCCCCTTTGAAGGCACTCCAAGGCAACTCTGAATCCAAGCCCGCACATATACGACTGTGCACATAAAGGATGAAACTGGATTACCCGGAAGCCCAAAGACGACTGCTCCTGCTGGCTTAGATCCGAACCAGAGTGGTTTACCTGGTTTCTGCGCGACACGATGGAATAGCTTCTTCACTCCACAGCTGGCCAATACCTCTGGGATGTAGTCATATTTTCCCTTGCTCACTCCACCACTCAGGATAATAACATCGTACTCGTGCAGCACCCTGGATAACTCGGTTTGAATCTCATTGGCTTGATCAGGGAGATGTGTCGTCTCGGCATTTATCCCGAGGTCTTGAAGAAGTGCCGCTATTGCATGGACGTTGCTCCGACGAATTTGATGAGGTAGGGGCTTGGTATCCACGGGTACTAATTCGTCTCCCGTCGATATCACCATCACACGAGGCACCTTGACAGTCTCTATTCTGGGTAGTCCAATCGATGCCGCAAGTCCTATCTCAGCTGGACCGATTAGTGATCCTTTGGTTAGGACGACTTCACCTTCCGACCGATCCAGACCTTTACGGTGTATGTTTTGACCTGCTTGGAATGCGGTATTGATCTTTGCACGACCATCAGTGATGTCGACATCTTCGTATCTCACCACGGTATCCGCACCATGGGGAAGCACTGCACCCGTCATGACCTCTACGCAGACCGGACCTTCAGGAAGATCAAATCTTGGTTGGCCGGCTGCGATAATGTTCACCATAGATAGCGATTCCTGTTCCTCTGCTTCAGAAAATCGGAATGCTATACCATCCATCGTGACACGATCAAAAGGCGGAAGAGGCCTGTCTGCGATCCAGTCTCGGGAAGACACTCTTCCTAAACTTTGGTTTAAGTCGATTCGCTCTGTGCCTAAGCTTCTTGTCTCAGAGAGCACCAGTCGTAATGCCTCATCGTATGATATCATCCTTGTTCAGTTTAATTCACACCCAAATCCTGGCTGGTCCAATGGGAACATGATACCATCCTCTATTCGATACCCGCCACTGACGACATCAGTCTCGAGAAAAATGGCTCCATCGAGATCCAGATATTTGGTATTTGGGCATACCATTGCAGCATGCAACGCAGCAGAAATGCTGATTTTACTTTCGTCGTAACATCCCCAGAACAGATCAATTTGTGCCGCTTTTGCAATGGTAGCGATCTCAAATGCGCCGGTTAGCCCTCCACATTTCATCAGTTTAATATTATAAATGCCACAGGCTTGAGGTTGGCTTGCCAGATCAAGTGCTGAGCGTGCATTTTTTAAGGATTCGTCACAAGCGACCTTTGCGCTTATCTCAGCGGGCAGTGTACGTAGCTCATTCTCTGCACCCACAGGCATAGGTTGCTCGATCAGCTCGATACCGTAGTCTATCGTGCGGCGGTAAAACTCTATCGTCTCTTCTGCAGAGTAACCTTGATTACCATCTATCCGAACGACCATGTCCGCCCCGAACTCCTCATATACTTTAGCACATCGTTCGATATCTACATCGAGACTTTTTCCGGTTTTGATTTTCAATACATGAAAGCCCATTTGTGCATACTCTCTTGCCTCTCGTAGCGTCTCTTCGACCGAAGAAATACCTATTGTAATCGATGTGGCACGCGGACTAACATCTGCTCCGTAAAGTTGATATACTGGGATGCCAAGATGCTTCCCGAAGGCATCATGCAGCGCTATATCTATGGCGGTTAGTGCTGATGAATCGTCCTTATACCAGAGCGCTGCCTGACGGCGAAGCACTCTAAACTCGCGGATGTTACGCCCGATCCAAGCCTGTAGGTTCTCATGTTGGAGATTTTCGAATACCGAATCGACCGTATTTCCAATGACATGTGGTGATGCAGCCGCACTACCCAGTCCCTTAATGCCATTTTCTAATTCGATTTCGACGATAACGTTAAGGGCAGTGTCATTCACTTGGAACGCGATCTCGTATGCTCGTCCCAGAGACAGATCTGCAGAGTAAGATGATATGCTTTTGATCTTCACAAGATTGATTTTATCGTGTCGACCATGCGATCGACACCGTCTATAAGCGGCGCACAAACTGGTACGCCATGTATTGATTCTAATTGGATGATCCGCTCTCGAGCCTTTTTGGGTGATACGTTTTTGGTGTTCAGACAGATACCGATTACTTGAGATCCGTAGGCCCGAATCAATTCGATCTCACTCGATAGACTATGGATTCGGCCCCAGGTAGGCTCGTCGTGATAGAACTCTTTGTCCTCGTGTACCAGGATGACATGTCGCGCATTCGCAGAAATCAAATACTCTGCTCCGCAAGGGCCAGAAGGGTTCCGTAAGGCAGCCTGACCTTCCAAAAGAATCACTTCAGGTGTAGTGTCTTGATATGCATCCAACACACTGTGGCAAAGCTCGCTACTTACAAAATCGTTAAGCGTAGTATCGAGTATAAAGCCATATCGATAACCCTGCATCCAACCTGTCTGTCCTGTGTAAATCATCTCAGAAGAAATCCCAGATTTCACGCAGGATTCATGGATAGCTCCACAGGTTGTTCGCTTGCCGATGGCGCAGTCAGTGCCCATGACGGCAATAATGGGAATGTTTATGTCAAAGACTCTTGGAGTCCAAAATCTGTATTCATCATATCGCTTTACGCGCCGGATATCGATAAGCTCCACTTCATGTTTTTTGGCTAAGGATACGATGTCAGTATGATTCGCCAAGTGGTCATGGAGTCCATTGACGATGGATAATCCTGCCTCTATGCATGTGCGCACCGTGTCCAGCAACTCTGGTGGAAGCACTCCTCCGGGAGTGGCAATTCCAATGACCGCGTATTTTACCTCTGGGGTTTCAGCGACAGCTTGACCCACAGAAGCATAGACTGGAATGTTTCGATGCACACCATCCAGTAATTCACCTGCGTCATGCGAACTCCATTTGTGATCGATGACCGCGATAGTTTCAAACCGTGCAGAGCCCCTGATTAAGCCATGCGCTGTTTTGGCTGCTGCATCTTGCAGAAATCCTTGTGTCAGTATGATGGCCCTACCTCTTACATTTTCATACCGTTGGTGCATATCTCAATCTTCGTCACTGTGATAAATGTAGCGATGTTACATTGACATAGGTGGACTTCGGAGCTCTCGTTCATCGGTCTTGGTCGCTATGCCAATTGTCTTGTTATCGACAAGAACCATTCAAATCGATGATGTCAGAAGGCATAGAATGTCAGTCTAACGTTCGGGTCCGTGTGATACGGATCTTTCTCCATCTAATATTGCTATTGCTGGGTGTACAGTCGGCGTCAACTGTCTTGGCTCAATCGTGCTGCTCTGGGGGAGTCCCAACCAGTAGCAACCTTGGATTGATCCCACAACTGGAGGGTAGTGTATTGGTATCTGTCGGAGCCGACTTTAATACTCTGCGCACGCTCAAAAGTGGAACGCTGACTCTGGATGATGATCTTCGTAATCGATCGACACAGACATATCTCACTCGAACTTCATATAGCATCTCGCCGACTACTCATGTCGAGGTGTTGGTTCCTTATATTATCCAGAGTAGATCCATCGTGACTAATTCTGGACGAACTGCCCAGGAGCAGACTGCGGGCTTCGGGGACGTCACGCTGTTAGCTACTCATAGATGGTTGGACAAAGTTCTTGTCATGCGCTCTGGTGTTGGACTAACACTACCCACGGGAGATTTCAATCAGACTGATGATAGAGGCCTCTTTTTTCTTGAAGATCTTCAGCCTGGAAGCGGTGCTATTGATATGATTCTTTTCCATTCTACGGAATTTCAGTTTTTTGAAAAGAATCCAAATCGATACTTTTTTTTGAATTCCATTTTGACAAGATCTGGTAAAAATAGTCAGAGTAGAGGAGGAGCTCAGGAATATCAGTTCGGCAATGAAGTTCAAGTTATAGTTGGGTATTCGGATCAAGTGTTGTTAGCAAAGTCAATTGTCACTCCGACTCTAAGTCTGAGGTATCGTCACGTAGGTAGAGATCTTGTTGATGGTATTCCTAACAGTGGCTCTGGGGGTGATTTTCTGTTTAGTAGGATAGGGGCTAATCTTCAATTATCCCCAGTCTGGTCCGCTTATGGTGGCTATGAGTTGCCAGTATACAGTAGAGTAAATGAAACCCAGCTGGCGCCTTCGTATAGAATTTCGATCGGAATTACGATATCTATTTCTAAGAATCAGAATGCATCCATATCTCAATTTTAAACTTGAGTTTTACAAAAAAAAATCAACCAAATGAGAATGATCTTCACTATCCTAATTTGTTGTTTTCAAATCGTCTCGTGTACAGATGATTCAAATCCAGCTGTTTCTAATTCGAACAATACAGATTGGCTTATCAATCAACAGAGTGTATTCAACGGGGCTCCACGTGATGGAATTCCGTCAATAGATGATCCTAAGTTCACTCCTGCACTTGAGGTAGACTTCTTAGAGGATGATGCGCTCATCATGGGTATTCAGATTGGTGAAGACATTCGTGCTTATCCACATCCTATATTAGATTGGCATGAGATCGTTAATGATCGCCTCGGAGGTGTCAGCTTGGCGGTGACCTACTGTCCACTGACAGGCACTGGTATTGCCTGGGAAAGGGTCATCGGTGGGCGTGAGACTACTTTTGGCGTTTCTGGTCTCCTGTTCAATAGTAATCTAATGCCATACGATCGCGAGACAAATAGTATCTGGTCGCAGCAGCGGCTCGATTGTGTAAACGGGGACCAGATAGGCACTGAGGCGGTGAACTACAGTCTCCTGGAGACTAACTGGAAAATATGGAGAGAAGCCTATCCAGAGTCTGATGTACTTAATACAAACACATCTTTTAGCCGTGATTATCAGCTGTACCCTTATGGTGATTTCAGAACCAATGATAGTCGACTACTTTTCCCAGTGGATACACAGGATGGGCGTTTACCAGGTAAGCAGAGGGTCCTCGGGGTTCTTGCTAATGATGAGGCAAAAGCTTATCTATGGCAAGATGTAGAGGGTCCTCAACTGGTTCGAGACAATATCGCGGGGCAAGACATTGTCGTTGTTAGAGATCGCACACGCGAGTACATTGTCGCCTTTGAAGTGACGCCTTCTATGAATGTGGAGTTAGTTGACAACGAATTTCCGGTGATTTTGAAGGACACTGACGGGAATCAATATGATATTCTCGGGTATTCCGAACAGACTGAGACCGTCCTTCAAAAGCCGATCCAATTCATGGGCTACTGGTTTTCCTGGGGTACCTTTTATTCCGGTCTTGAGATCGTGGACTAAAGACGAATTGACAGGTTAGAACGACACTTTTACAAAGTCATACTTGGTATCTGGCAGTGCGTACGGGGTCATCGTGCTGATTATGCTAACGTCTGTCCCAAATGCTGAAAGCAGGTCTCTGATGGCAGCTGCTCGATTACGTGCGAGGGCTCTTGATCTGTAGTCGTCACGATGGTAGGACTCGATGATGATGCTCGATATAGTGCCTGCTTGGTAGCTCTCAGATATCTTACGAATTTGTTGTACTGCTTCTGTTTGTAGAAGCGCTCTTTTTGGGCTAAAGCCGAGATACTGGGCGGTGCCAGTCTCAACAGGCTGCTTGTTCTCTGTTGTGTAGGATGGAATAGGCTCGACCTCTTTTTCATAAAAGACAATCTTGCTACCATCATCGCTCACCGCACCGTCAGATAGTCGGGCCAACAACGATTCATGGGATTCCGAGGTAGAAAAATAGTTTTCGATGCGTTGATAGGTATTAATGATATTGCCACTCTCATTTACATCGACCAAGTAGGCAGTCCCATTGATAAGTACGATGGCCTTCTTTGTTTCCTCGACATCGAATTTTGCCTGACCATATTTGGGCACCATGATTATCACAAGTAGGAGGAAGAATGTGGTCAACTGATTCATAGATCGGGATTTCGATAAGACAGAAGAGTAGTGCAAATATTGAGCCACGTCAAGGTGGGAATCCCTGGGTCTCACTTCGAGGGAAGGGCTACTTTGCTTAACATTGGGTCCCGCTCGATATGGGCGCTCTACTTAGTAACAGTCGTATGAATTTTAGCAGCGTAGACCAGATCATCTTTGGAGTCTATCTCATTGGGATGATGGCTCTCGGTATTTGGATCTCAAATCGGCACAAAAGCACCAATACCAATGATTATTTCTTAGCAGGCAAGTCGCTTCCGTGGTTTATCATCGGTGGTTCGCTGATCGCCTCTAATATCTCTGCTGAGCAAATGATCGGAATGGCGGGTTCTGGCTTTGCTCTTGGATTAAGCATCGGAGCATATGAATTCATGGCGGGAGCCACACTTTTAGTTGTGGCCAAGTTTCTCATGCCCATGTTCCTCAAATACAACATTCGGACGATGCCGGAATTTCTGGAGCGTCGATTTGATGGACGTGTACGAACTGGACTTGCCATCTTTTGGCTGCTGCTCTTTGTATTTGTTAACATCACTTCGTTGTTTTTCCTTGGTAGTCTGGCGCTGAATAGTATCATCGGTATTCCCGTTTTTGTAGCTGTTATAGGATTGGCGATTTACTCTGCGACGTTTTCCATTTTTGGAGGTTTGCGGGCCGTAGTTTGGACTGATTTGATCCAAGTTGTGGTCTTGATTTTTGGTGGTACACTGGCTTCCATAGCCGTGCTCAATGCTTTAGGAGAGGGCGGTGGTACGCTCGCGGGATTAAATAATTTATTTGAGCGTGCTCCAGAGAAGTTCGATATGATTTTCACGAAGGATGTAATGTTCACGAACATCGAGACAGGCGAACAAGAGTCAGCATATGCGTTACTGCCAGGCCTCGGGGTATTGCTGGGAGGGATGTGGATAGCTAACTTGTATTACTGGGGCTTTAACCAATACATCGTCCAGCGTGCCTTAGCAGCTAAGAACCTCAAAGAGGCACAAAAAGGAGTTGTTTTTGCTGCTTTGATCAAGTTGTTTTTACCATTTATCGTTGTCATACCAGGAATAGCAGCCTATGTACTTCAGGCGGATATTAGTAAGGCCGATGAGGCCTTCCCATGGGTCGTCAGCAACTATGTTGGCACCGGCATCCGAGGGATTGTAGTCGCAGCCATTGTGGCGGCCATCGGCTCCTCACTCAGTAGTATCGTGAATAGTGCATCGACGATCTACACCCTCGATATCCACAAGCGGATCATCGATCCTTCGGCATCTGAGCAGCGATTAGTTCGCATTGGTCAGATTGCTGCTGCCGTATTTTTGGTGATTGGCATTCTGTTTACTCCTGTACTACAGAGCTTTGACCAGATCTTCCAATACATCCAGAAATATACGGGCTACTTCAGTCCAGGAATTTTGGCTGTTTTCCTCTTTGGTTTGTTTTGGAAGCGAACTACAACTGCCGCGGCATTGACGACCATTTTTGCCTCGTTACCACTGAGCATATTCATGGACCAAGTCTTTACGGAAATGCCCTTCTTAGATCAGATGGGGTATAATTTTTTGATTCTCTCTGCACTTATGGTAGGTATCTCGATTATGGGACAGACCGATAAGGGATTGGAAATCGAGAGAAAGATGTTCAAGACTGATCTAACGTACAATTTCACCTCACTACTCGTGATTGGAATTATAACAGCGATTTATGCCGCTTTCTGGTAGAAATTACGGTAGAACGTAGAAACCTGAATAGTACAGGTCTGGGTCACTGATCCTACTTCGCTTCTGGTTTCATCTGTGGGAAGAAGATGACATCCTGGATGCTGTTGCTATTGGTCATGATCATAGCAAGTCGATCCATGCCTATTCCAACACCGGCTGTAGGCGGCATCCCATACTCCAACGCTCTAAGGAAATCCTCATCCAACATCATGGCCTCCTCGTCACCACGCTGTCCCAATTCGAGTTGCGCTTCGAATCGTTCGCGTTGATCGATTGGATCATTGAGCTCGGAGAAGGCATTGCTGATTTCTTTTCCATTGCAGATCGCTTCGAATCGTTCCACAAGCCCTGGTTTGGTGCGGTGTTTTTTGGCCAACGGTGACATCTCAACTGGATAATCAGTGATGAATGTAGGCTGGATGAGATGTGGCTCACACTTCTCTCCGAAGATCTCATCGATAATTTTACCACGTGCCATCGTAGGATCCAAGGAGACATTCATCGATTTGGCAGCTGCCCTCAGTGCATTCTCATCCATCTCAGAGATATCGACACCCGTGAATGCTTGTATGGCTTCGTACATGGTATATCGCTTCCAAGGTCTCTGGAAATTGATATCGTTATCTCCGACTCGTACTACGGTAGACCCAGTCACATCTATGGCTACTTTTTCGACCATCTCTTCGACCAGATTCATCATCCACTCATAGTCTTTGTAGGCGACATACAGTTCAATCTGCGTGAACTCTGGATTGTGAAATCGGCTCATGCCTTCGTTCCGAAAGTCCTTCGAGAATTCATAAACACCGTCGAAACCACCTACGATGAGTCTCTTTAGATACAGTTCGTTTGCGATCCTCATATACAGTGGCATGTCGAGCGTATTGTGATGCGTCTTGAATGGCCGGGCTGCGGCACCACCATAGATCGGTTGAAGGATAGGAGTCTCGACCTCGATGTATCCCTTTTCATTCAGGAAAGAGCGGATGCTATTGTACATGTTAGATCGCTTGACGAAAGCCTCTTTGACAGATGGATTGACCACTAAGTCTGCGTATCGCTGTCGATATCTGAATTCGGGATCTGTGACTGTATCATAGGCCTTACCCTCAGCATCTACCTTGACTATGGGAAGTGGCTTCAGCGATTTGGATAGCAAAGTCAACTTCTTAACATGTATCGTAGTCTCTCCTGTCTTAGTTGCGAACACATGACCCGTAACAGCGATGAAGTCACCGATGTCAAGTAGCTTTTTGAAAACAGTATTGTATAAGGTCTTGTCCTCTTCAGGGCAGATCTCGTCACGGTTTACGTAGCACTGGATGCGCCCAGAGCTATCCTGTAACTCGGCAAATGAGGCCTTTCCCATAATCCGTTTCATCATGATACGTCCGGCCAAACTCACTTGGACAGATTCATCTACCTGCTCTGGATCAAAGTTGTCTACGATCGCTGCAGCCAGGTGAGTGACTTCCACTTCTGGACTGGGATATGCATCGATGCCTAACTCCAGTACTTTGGAGAGGTTATCTCTTCGGATTACTTCTTGTTCGCTGAGGGCCATGTCAAGATTTTCTGCGGCCGCGAAATTAGTCTTTTGAGCAGTTATGCATCAGGAGGAACACGCTAATCCAATCTACCTATAACGGTTAGTATAAATATTACAATTTTCTTGATGTATCTTAAACTGGTACTCTCTTTGCAGAACATGCAGTGGTTGTCCTGCAAGCCAAAGGGTAGGATCTGATCGACAATCCACGTGATCAAGATGCATCGCAGGGATTGGTCTGTGAGAACTCACACTTTGGATAGGGGCAGTGATGTCATCTAATTGTCATATCGCCACGACTATGTCTTAACACATGAACCGATTATCCCTTGTCTGCGCAGTAGTGTTTACGTTTTTTGGCCTTGGCTTTGGTCAGACCTTTGAAATGATCACCACTTTAGATTGGTCCGACTATCCGGATGGTACCACAACAGGGGTGTTTGGCGCGAGCGCATCACCATGGACTGCAAGCAGGCCAGAAGCTGACTGCGACGGCACTGGGTTCTTTGGAGTACAGGGAGGGTCATTTGTCGTTCAGGATGCGGAGGGCACCTGTGGCTGTCCGTGTGTGCCAGCTGACCCGAGTGGCTTATGTGGGAATAACGATAACAGTATTCTATTACCTGTGACTTTGGTTAGCCAATACTGCCAAGTAAGGGTTCGGTTTGATCTTACAACTACTGGAGTTTTAGACTGTGGTCCTGATGTGAATGATTTCCAACCAATCTGTCTTTCAGGGTTAGGAGCTGACTGGGCTGGGGCCGATGGACTTGTTATGACGATCACAGCCGCATCGGGTGATGTCGATGAAATTAAGATCTGCGGTTCACCAACCTCGACTACGTTTGTCAGTGACATTTTGGATGTCGACCCTTTTGACCAGATCGGGATTTTCATAACAGTTGGAACTCAGGAAATCGATGAGAGCTACAACATTGGCAACATTGTTTTCGAAGGGGTACGCCGCCAGAATATTGTGTTGGGAACCCAGGTCGTGACCTCATTAGATGGTACAATCGGAGATATCTGTGATAACAGCGGGCTCCCAATCCTTTTTAATACAGTAGCTGATCCAAATACCAACACCTTTCAGTGGACAGGTCCTAACGGATTTAACTCGACCGAGGCATCGCCCCGTATCGACAATCCTGATGGAAGCAACTCCGGTACATACACGGTCACGGTCACAGAGACAAATACAGGATGTTCGCTGACTGAGACTATCGATGTCAATGTTCTTCCGGACGCAGATGCGAATTGTATCCAGTCTGCCTCATTTGCTAACCTGTTCCAGTCTCAGTGTTCTAATGCAACACTCCCCGCGACCGATGATAACGGCGAGGCTGGTGTGTGGACACCGTCTGCAGACCTTTCTATGTTTGGCGACACAGCGTTAGACTTTACGTTTACACCGACGAGTCCTGGCGTTGGACCTTTTACCATCTTGCTAAGTATTCAGGATATTAACAGTCTTGAGAACTTTGGTACTCAGCCCGCGGATCTGCCTACTTTCTGCAACGCAGATCCGACACCAGTAGACCTTATTGATGTCTTTCAGCTGAATC
>JBCBIX010000055.1:0-17130 GCA_038523965.1 Bacteroidota bacterium | reverse complement strand
CACCTGTAGTAGAACCATGGCAAGGCCTCAAAACAATATCTTGGCCCATTAGTATAAAATGACTCAAACTATGAATGGTCAGATCCAAAAATGGATATCCAATCAATGGTTAATTACCCTGACAGCTACTGTACTTGGAGTATTTGGAGCATTATACCTAAACGAATGGGCCAAGATATTGTTTTGAGGCCTTGCCATGGTTCTACTACAGGTGAAGTCATGTGTGAAGAGTAGCTCGCTTTGTCGATTTTGTCGTCCTTTGGAATCTGAATCAGATCAAGATATTGATGGGAATTATAGACGGAAAGATGTTAGCCCAGGAGATCAAGAAGGAGATCGCGGGGCAGGTCGATCACCGCAAGGCCCAAGGTCATAAAGTGCCACATCTCGCTGCTGTATTGATCGGGGATGACCCTGCAAGTCAATCCTATATCCGCAACAAGGTCAGGAGTTGTGATGAGGTAGGCTTCGAATCGACTTTGATCAAAAAAGATGAATCCATCTCTGAGGAGGAACTTCTTGATATTGTTCGTGATCTCAACGAAGATCCATACATCGACGGCTATATCGTTCAACTACCGCTGCCCAGACACATCGATCCAGAAAAAGTCAATCTCGCCATAGATCCGAAAAAAGACGTGGATGGTTTCCATCCGATGAACTTTGGTCGTATGACGCTGGGACTGCCAGCCTACCTACCTGCCACTCCACAGGGTATCCTTGTCATGTTAGAGAAGTATAAGATCGAGACATCAGGGAAGAAATGTGTGGTTCTCGGTAGAAGCAACATCGTTGGAATGCCGATTTCAATTCTAATGAGTCAAAAACATGCCGTTGGTAATGCTACCGTAACGATCGTTCACTCCAGGACACATCACGTAGAGTCTGAAATCCGGAGTGCGGATATCCTCATCGCTGCCATTGGGAGAGCGAATTATGTGACTGCGGAAATGATTAAGCCCGGCGCCGTGGTCATAGACGTGGGTATCAATCGGGTAGAGGATAGCACTCGGAAGAGAGGGTATCGACTCGTCGGGGATGTGGACTTCGAAAGCGTACTGCCAAAGGCTTCGTACATCACACCAGTGCCTGGGGGTGTGGGGCCAATGACAGTAACCTCCCTTATCATGAACACCCTAAAAGCTTCTAAAAAGGAAATCTATGGCTAAAGGAATCATCTATCAGCTGATGATCGTCCCACTATCCGATGAGCAAAAAGAAATTGTCTCGGCCCATTTGGATCTACACGGTGTGGTTGCTATCGAAGAGACAGAGGCAGGAATTCAATTATATGATGGATCATCGGATCGGGTGACTGAGTTTTATGATTATCTGTGTTCGGCTATCCCATTTGTCACTCGAGATCAGATGACGATAACGCCGATGCCGGACCAGAACTGGAATCATGCCTGGGAGTCATCGTTTGACCCCATCTTGATCGATGATTTTTGTACTGTTCGTGCAACATTTCACGATATCGAGGTTGCAACACCGCATGAGATTATTATTGATCCCGAGATGGCCTTTGGAACAGGGCATCATGAGACGACTTACGGTATGATAAAAGCCATGAGTAGGATCTCCTTCGGGCAGTCGACGGTGCTTGATTATGGATGCGGGACTGCTATCCTCTCGTTGCTTGCTGAGCAGCTTGGATCGACTGATGTCTCTGCTATCGATTATGATCCGTTGGCGATAGAGTGCGCGGCCAAGTGCCTCGAGCTAAATCATTCTGCACACATCACTTTGTATACAGGAGAGATCGAGTCTTTAGAGACGTCGAACTTGTTTGACATTGTACTGGCTAATATCAATCGTAATGTGCTCCTCGACCAGGTTAACGAGGTTGCTATTCGGCACCGTTCTGGAGGTACATTGTTGCTATCAGGGATACTTGAGTCTGACGGAGAACTTGTACGCAGTACATATGAGTACCATGGATATCGCTCCATCCACACTGACCAACATGGTGAATGGCTTTGTATGCAGTTCGAACGGATCTAAGAGGCTCCGCCAAATACCTTTGGCCAATACACTCTGGACAGTATGGTAGCCGCACAAAATGCCAATGCCATCCACGGCCCTTCTCCTACTGAGTAGTGGGCATGGGCAGCCAGCAAGCCATCAAAGAAAAAGCCCGCATAGGCCCATTCTTTAAGCACCTTCGAGCGATTAGTGAGGATGGCAATAACACCCAAGATCTTGGCAATGCCAAGTGGAATCAAAATCCAAGTAGGGAAACCTAACTTGGTAAATTCATCAGCCGCTGCTTCACCATTGAAGAAGTACATCGAACCAGAGAGTGCCATCAATGCACAGATCACTACTGTTGGGATCCAATAGAGAATTTTGTCGGTATTCATGAGTCGTCGTTTGATTCTTAATAATAAGAAATCCCGTCTTTGTATCATGGTATAATGCACGACACAAGACGAATTATTCCAAGAGCCTATCGATAATACAGCTGGTCGGGGAATCTGGAAGAATACCTTGTGGTTAGTAGGATAACATGATTAGAAAAGTAAAAAACTGGCTGGGGATCGAATCTGTAGACGTCGAACTCACTGTCGCAGAATCGATCAATCTCAAATCAGGTTCTGTCACCGGCACGTACAGCATTGTGACACAATCTGAGCAGCATATTCGATCCGCCGAATTCAAACTGGTTGAGCGATACAAGCGTGGGCGTCGTAAATCCAAGCTAATCGATGAGTATGTTATCGGACGCACGGTCATCAATATCGATCAGACCATACTTCCTGATGAGGAAATTAAGGAGGAGTTCGATGTTCCGTTTCAAATTTCTAAATCGGGGATGGAGCGCTTCGGAGATAAAAACTTTGTTTACAAAGGGTTGTCTAAGCTTGCCAAACTGGCGAAAAATGCATCCTCCGAGTATTACCTCATCGTTGAGTTAGATGTTCAGGGTAATCGACTTAAACCTTATGATAAAGTCGAGTTGGTAAAGAACTAACTCATGAAGTCTCAATATGGATGTTTTTACCTCTCAAGTATCGCCTTCTCTAACTCGAGAATTCTGGATTCTAATTTGTCATTACGATCGCTCTCCTCTTGCAGGCTGCTTACCAATAGTGGTATTAGCTTGGTATAATCGACCCCAGTCGTTTCTGTGATATTATTTTCACCTGAGATAGCAGTTGACACTTCTGCTCTGACTACAGCATCTGGGATAAGTTGTTCCAATGAGTGCAGGTCTATACTGATGTTGCTTTGATCGGATTTGAGCGTATTGGATTTGGTGTCGACTTTTAATTGATGTAATAAGTCTGTCGATGACAGTTTGTTGGATTTAGTCGTTCCCTCGGTTGCCAAGAGGACAATAGGATCGCCAAGCCAGGCCTCAGCCCGTGCCAGCCCAAAAACGCGCAGCTGAAAATTGGCATCAGATTTATCGATTAACACTTGTGTATTGCCATTGTCTCTGAATCGAGCTATGCCTGCTGAAGCATCCAAGGTTGGCTTATTTACTGTCATATAGCTGAGGACACTATTAGTGGTCTCTCCAAGAAGAAATCCTGCTTCGGCATTAGAAGCTGAACTGTGTAGGATGTGTAAACGCGCTGCCGGCCGATCCGTGGGAAATATATTCAGACCCATCCACCCATTGTCCTCACGGATTACCAGATCGGTTCTGATAAAGGCCAGGTCGCCAGATAATCTAAAGTTACTTAAGGTAAAGTCTCCCTCATCCTCAGGTTCAAACTTTACTCCCAGATCCCAATAGGCGAGACCTCCATTGAATGGATTAGTAAACGGTTTTTCGAAATATTGGAAATTGATGAGTGCATTTTCATTGGAGCCGACCCTCTCCAGATTCAGCTGGGTACCTCCACCGGTCGAATCGGGAATCATAGTTAGATCTATTGAACCTCCATTAATAGTGGTTTCCATCTCCTGGCCCATCATTGCTATTGATGTGAACATCAAACCGAACATTATTAGATTTTTCATCGTCTACAATTTAGAATACAAAAGTGACTTGGAATGACGACTGCGACAATCACCAAATCGGGTGAATTTAACAATCAGAAGTCGGGGAAATCGTGCACCTAAGGGTAATCACGGATAAAAACCTATGGAAAACACTGGGTAGATCAGCTTCAATACGGACGTTTCTTAGCTGTGAATTGTAATGATTGACTTCATCCAAGTCAATTTACAAGTAGGCATTAATCCATGAACATAAATTATAATCTCATGAACAAATTCCAAATTTTTCTTCTGACTATGGTCACCTCTGTAGGTGCTATCTCAGCACAAGTGACCCTCCAACCCACTCCAGATAATACTGAGATCGTACTTGTCGACGGCCAACCCGCCCTTGTCCTTATGACAGATTCTGATAGCGTCACGGAAGTACTAATGTATGTGCCCGACTATTTCGAAGAGTCCTCAAAATCTCCAGAACAAATCAAGGAAGAGTCAATTAAGGCGTATGCAGACCAAACGCTTGTAGCTGTCGATGACACGAGATTTTTGAAGTATGAAAAAGATCAATTCTTGCTTGATATGGCAGATGTATCTGCGTTGCGGGAGATCGCTATCTCTTATGATAAGCGACCCTGGTCTCAGGTTAACATCCTGGCTACTAATGTCGGATTGTCTTCTGATCGAGTCACGAATGTGCAGTACATGCTCTACTACTTTGGCGTTCCTGAGTATGCGATTAGAATCGATCTTGTCCAGGCGAGAGGGGACATGATTGACCAGGTGATTAAGGTTGAACTCGAAGAAAAGGAGCAGATGTATACAACGCTCTAATTCTAAGAAAGGCCAATTGAAGATCTATCAAGGTCAGTCTGAACCCCATAGGCTGACCTTTTTTTATATTTCTAATTAGCCCGCAGATCTACGTTTCTCGATTTCTTCCAGGATCTGTTGGTCGCTCTTGCCGAGATTATTGAGCAGAAATTGTGCACTTTCTGCCATTTGGTGATCAGGGTATTTTTCCAAAAAGAGCTCGTAGGCTGCCTTTGCCTCATTTTCTAATTTATAATCCTGTTCTAAGATGAACCCCTTAATGAACAGTACATTAGGCGTTTTCTCATTATCTGGGTAGTCCTCGATGATCCAGTCGTACAGTGACATCGCCTTCGGAAACGTGCGCATGCTTCTTGCGACCTCAGCCGCACCATATAGATGTCCGGGAACCGCTGGATCAGCTGGAGAAATCAGCGCCTTAGCCTCGACAGCATCCACATACTTTAGGGCAGCCGCTTTGTTGATGCCGTATTCGTCGGGATTCACTAACAATTGATCAAACAAATAGGTGAGGTAATCCTCTTGTGCCAGTGCCAAGGAGTCGATGAGATCTTGTTTGGCTATGACAGCATTATCGCTGGGATAGGCCTGGATAAGATCTTTGTATACCACACTTGCCGCATGAGGTTTACGCAGAGCATAGAGCACATCACCTAAGCGCAGGGCATAGTCTTTACGATTTTCAAGCTCTGGGTAGTAGCGGAGCAAGGGAAGTAAAAACCCAGGTACTACGGAGAGCTGGCCTTGTTCGATTCCTACTTGTACGCCTTGTTGGAGGTAGGGCTTGATAAGTTCTTTTTCGCTGCCATGCTCGGCGATGAACACTCTCAAACTATCGAGATACACCTCAGCCCGCTCGGCATTCGGTTGTAGTTCGTAGTCCTTGTAGAGCTTGTCAATGATGCCAAAAGGCTCTTCCTCTTTTGGAGCGCACGAGGCAAGTGCAACAGCCAATAATCCAACAATCAGATACCGCATAATCCTTCTGTTTCGGTCAACAAATATAGGTGGACTCCATTATTAGAAATTTAGGTGTCGGAGCACGGCCCCACAACACGAGTTCTATGGCAAGAAAGGCGATTTTTTGGATGCGTAGAGATCTACGTCTACACGATAATCATGGTTTATACGAGGCGCTCACGTCAGGATACGAGGTGGTTCCGATCTTTATTTTTGATCGTGAGATTCTTGATGTCCTACCTGAGCAAGATGCTCGAGTAACCTTCATCCATGATGAATTAGCCGATATAAAGAATGAGTTGACTTCTCTCGGGAGTGATCTCCGCGTCTATTATGGTCGTCCTATGGATCTCTGGCCATCGATATTATCCGAATATGATGATCTCGACGCAGTGTATACCAACCACGATTATGAGCCTTATGCTACTTCACGTGATGAGGCAATCGGTAAGATGTTGGCAGAGTCGGGCATCGGTTGGCATACCTTCCAAGACCATGTCCTGTTCGAGCGGGACGATATCCAAAAGAACGGCGGAGGTGTATATACAGTCTTCACACCCTATAAGCGGAAGTGGTTAGCTCACTGGGAATCAACCTATGCTCATGCGCAGCTTAATGAGAATGGTAGTCTTTATCCCTCGGAGGATCATCAAGGCTCCTATGCAAAGCTGGAAGGAATGCCGATGATTAGTTTGGAAGCGATGAGCTTTGGCCGGAGTGAGATATCAATTCCCTCTCGCACCGTTGCTCAGGGTGTAATTAGAAACTATGCCGAGAAACGCAACTTTCCGGGATTAGAAAATGGAACCTCTAAACTCGGTATTCACTTTAGATTTGGTACGATCAGCATACGAGCGAAAGCATATAAGGCCGCAAAGCTCAGTGATACTTATCTGAGCGAGTTGATCTGGAGAGACTTCTACAGTCAGATTCTTTCTAATTTTCCAAAAGTCGTTACCGAATCATTTAAGCCAAAGTATGATAACATACCGTGGCGTGATGCCTCTGAAGACCTTGATAAATGGAAAACAGGGCAGACTGGCTATCCCATAGTAGATGCCGGGATGCGTCAGCTTAATGAGACTGGATGGATGCACAATCGTGTAAGAATGATCACGGCCAGCTTCTTCACGAAGCATCTTTTATTGGATTGGCGGCTTGGTGAGGCGTATTTCGCGGAGAAACTGCTGGACTTTGAGCTGGCAAGCAACAATGGTGGCTGGCAATGGGCAAGTGGATCTGGAACAGATGCAGCGCCCTACTTCCGGATTTTTAACCCTACATCCCAATTAGAAAAGTTCGATAAGCAAAAAACCTATGTCAAGCGCTGGGTGCCCGAGTTTGGTACCCCTAAGTACACTTCTCCGATGGTCGATCATAAGTTCGCTCGTGAGCGATGTCTGGAGACCTACAAGGGAGCATTGGCCAATTAAGTGCTGATGAATCCAGTTGCCTCTAAGTTCAATTTTTTAGAAAGCCAAGTGGTCGTTCCTCCGATCATACCAGAAGATTTCATTTAGCGCTCCAACTAACCTCTGTCGTGGTGTAGAGATGTAGAGAATTGACGTCTTCTTGTCAGTTTTTAATGCTCGTAGCAGAGGTGGTTTACCCTCATAACATTGTCATTCTGTAGTTGAATCTTACTGATCACTTTTACACAGCGATGATGAAAATTTCTGCCTTCGTTCTTGGGATCTTAATCATCTTAGGAGCAGCACTTCCTGCGACAATGGATACTGAAGAGGTCCTTATACAGGGCATGGAAGCGTGGAGATCAACAGATGGTGAGGGAGCTGCATGTGCGAATTGTCATGCCCCAGATGGAATAGATCTGGCCAGATTCAATTTTACTGACGTGACATTGGAACGTAGGGATGCACCTCACGTAAGTGCAGAGACTGGCCGTCGTATTAGAGGTCTACTGGGTCATGTCCGCGGATCGATGCAATGGGAGGGCGGTCTGCTCGATCCGATAGAGGACCGACCATTTCAGCCCGGGGGAACACCAGTCGAGGGCGCTACAAGCCAGGAACGTGATTATAGGACCACAGTCGAAGTCTTCCAGACTCGGCTCCCATCACTATTCGAGCGAGTGAGCAACCGCGAACAAGCGCGCGCTGCCAAATCCGAAATGCTTGCCTTCGACGTTAGAAAAGAGAGATGCGGCATCCCATTTCCACGGTTAAGTGAAGACGACCATCATGGCCCAGAACACGCTACACTAAATGATTGGATTCCAGATCATCCGCAACTCCCCTGGCCAGATAGTGCAGCTGCTTGGTATCAGCTCCAAGATGACTACTTAGCAGATCCAACGGAAGAACGATTTTGGACAATGTACCATGCCGTGTCTACACACACTCACAATGGAGGCACATCAAATGGTCATGTCCTCAGCAAGCGAAAGTACCAATCACTCCTCATCGCCCAACATCTCTGGCGTGAGGAGGGGCTTGGACGTGATGAAATAAGTGGGAAGTTACCTCTCCGGTTTTTAGAAATTCCAACAGAATATCGTGCTCGCACAGTGGTCCATGACCCTATGTTTGATGTAGGTTCTCGCGCGCACAAGCGGATACCTACAGAGTCTGACTATGCTCCATTTACGATAGCGAGCCTGTCAAAGTCTCTCCGTGACGATGTGATCTCGATGCGGCTGCCATGGTGGTATCTTGGCTGGTCATTCAATACAATGCTTCCTCAGATTGGAAACCGGCATGAATATTTTCCGCAAGGAGTATTTGGTCATTTGAGCAAGACACCATATCTGAACCACAGTGAGTTCGTGCATTTTAAAATGGACCTGGATCGAGACGAATTAGCTTGGCTGCGTCGAGTTGGAGACGAACCTAAATCAGAAGGTCCCTCGTATAGTCGTGCTACATCATCGTTTAAACCAGGATTTGTGGATTACGAGACCTTCTTTTTTAACGATGAGCATGAACAGCTTTTTCAAACTTTCTCGGCCAATATCCGACGGACACAGCTCTATTTGATATTGGATGAGATCGATCGACAGTGCGCTTTGGGTCAAGAACTCAATGAGCGATTTGTCGGTGATGTACTTCTATTCGTGCGTCGATTGCAGACGGTGATTCTTCCTCAGCTTGTCGAGTGGGAGCCAGAATATGCAGAAGATAATCGAGCCTTAGTTGCTGAAGTCATTGAGCAATTGGAAATCGCGAAGCGTGATTGTCTTCCACAAGGGCCTGAGCGCGGCCATGGATCAGGACTATACGTGGAAATATATGATGATCTTAACTTTCAACAGATGATGACAACTCGCATTGACCCTGAGGTCAATTTTTACCAAGGTGTATCGCGTCAACCCATCATCTATCCAGAGGCCGAAGAAGAAGTATCGATACGATGGTCCGGACTCATAGAGCCGATGTACAGCGAAGGATACTATTTCTACTCTTTTCATGGACAGCACAGCGATCCATCGCTTCGTATGGTAATTGATGGAGATACGATCATTCACTATTGGAATGAAGAAGTGAAAACCGGACGGTTCGAAGGGTATCGAGGTGCTCATAATCTCCAGGGATACAAATATCTCGAAGCAGGCAAAAAGTATCCGATTACCATCGAGTATACCGAAGTCGAGGATGACCAGACAGCACGATTGTCTTGGGAAAGTGCAAGCCAATTACTGCAAGTGATACCATCTACACAGCTTTATCCCGTCCATCGTGATGACTGTGTCGATGAGATGATGGTTACCCCAGAGCAAATATCGAAAGTCAATCGTCCATCCATGTGGCAAGCTGGTGGCTCGATCACTACCGCCTCTGGTGTCGAGTTAAAGGGTAAAAGTCTCCTATGGCAAGCACAGGAGGTACAAGTCAATCCCAACTTTATTGTGAATGAACAGTCAGTCCTCACCATCCAAATCGATGACTGCGAGGGACAGTAGAGAGGTCAAGTTTTGATCACTTTTGTGAGATGGACACTAATCAGGATGCAATCAATCAACCTCGTATCCTTATCGTTGGTCAAGGTATAGCCGGTACTACAGCTGCATGGGAATGTTTGCATCGTGGCTGGGATGTTCATATCATCGATCAGCGTTCTTCAACAAGCGCCTCCGCAGTCTCATCGGGGCTGATCAACCCTATCACAGGACGTCATTTTGTTAAGTCTTGGATGATCGACGACTTCTGCAGACAGGCGGTTCGGACTTACACGGCCATTGGTGAGCACATTGGAGAGTCCATCATCCATGAACAGTCAATCGTCAGACACTTAAAATCTATCACAGCGGAGAATGATTGGGGTGCACGATCCAGTATGGAGGGGTATCAAGAGCATATGGTGGATGGACCCCATGTCAACGAGTTAGCTGATGCTATCCACAAAGCGAATGCCTATGGGACAGTGCGCGGAGGTTATCGTGTAAATGCCGCTGTACTCATCAATGCATTACGATCCGAATGGACAAATAGAGGGATGATTTCTGAAGCCTGGTTTGATGTAGGTCAGTTAGAAGTCAATGATCACGGGATCACTTATGATAGTCAAGAGTACACTCATCTAATAGTGGCCGGTGGATGGCGAGGGGTAGGTGTTCTATTTCCGACTGATGTTTATCGTCCTGTAAAGGGAGAGGTACTTGTAGTGTGCATTCCAAACTTTCCAGAAGAGCAAATCATCAAATTTGAAAAGTTCATCGTGCCTTTGGGAGATGACCTCTTTTGGATTGGAAGTACCTACGAATGGACCTTTGAGGATGAGAATTCTAATCCAGAGAAATCAGAGGAGTTGGTCCAATTTCTAAATACAACTATCAAGTTACCATACACGATTGTAGAGCGTCGCGCAGGTGTCCGTCCGAGCACGAAGTATCGTCGTCCGCTAATCGGTCGACATCCTAAGCATCTATCGATGTACCTGTTCAATGGGCTCGGGACGAAGGGAGTCTCGATGGCTCCATACTGGGCAAAGAAAATCTGTGATGATATCGCTGCACCTGCAGAGAGCAATGCACTATCAGAAGCCTTTGATCGGGCCTTTCTTTAGGGGACTGGTATGTAGGTCATCTCCACCAGGACCCGTTTGTCCAGCGCTCCCAGCGCAGAGGCAACAGCTGGCGACATGACCAGGCTCACGTCGTCGGCATACTGAGCCTCTGGAAGTTGGGCCACGACAGTAGCAAGGACACGTCTACGCATCATAGGATTATAAATTTCAATTTCGGTATCGACAGCAGCATTGCGATGGATGACGACGAGTTCGTCAGTGCCTCCATTTCGCTGTTCGATAAGTGCGATCCCTTTGCTGGTGGTAAGACGGGTATCCGTGAGCATGCTATCTGGTCCAAGACGGCGGATCGATATCTCCTCTAATTGGAACGATACATCTCTCAGTGTGTCAACAGCAGATGGATCCACTTCTAATCGTGATATAGTGTCTGTTCTGAATTGGTCCAGATCATATGGCCAATCGATATAGCCCAACAGAACACGATCGTCGATAGATAGGGTGGAGGAGGAGGGATTCAAACGCTGCAAATGAGTGATCTCACTTTTGTAAAATACCTTGGCGATGCGATACCAGTTCTCTCCTTTTTGAACTTGGTGGAATACTGGGATTGGCTGAGTCATGGAGTCAGATGAGGTAGCTAACCTGTCGGCCAGGATTGGAATGGTAAGTCGGGCGTTGACATCTATTGAAGTAGGATCGAGCTGCGGATTTGTCATCATAAGGTCTTCCACGCTGACACCCATTACTCTGCCGATCGTGTATAGCGTATAGCCAGGACTCATGGTGATCGAGGTACGGGCTTGGTGGTCATTTACAGCTTTGGACAGTAGGTATTCCTGCCCGATTAGCTCAGGGGAGAAGCTACCATATACCAGTATCCACATGGACAAAGTACACTGCAAATAGATTCGAAAGGACATATCTCATTGTAAATGAATATCAAATATATTACGATTATTAGTAATGTGATTGCTTGATACTCATTCAGCCTACGTCGAACACTACTGCGCGACTTGCGTTATTCCCATGTCTAACAATGTTACCTCTATGGAGACCATGACCATGGCTCAGCCGACAGCTACTGTCGAGAATCACTCAATGACCCATCCCATGCTCAAGCGTGGCGTACTCTTGGTAAATCTTGGTACACCAGATGCCCCGACATATGGTGGCTTGCGCAACTACTTGAACCAGTTCCTTACGGATCGTCGAGTGATTGATTTACCGGCCTTTTTTCGGCATCTGCTATTCAAAGGTATCGTCGTACCGATTCGGTCTGGTAAGGTCTCGAAGCTCTATCAGCGGCTTTGGCTGGATGACGGCTCTCCGCTCAAGGTATATGGGCAGAGTATCGCGGATCAGGTTCAGTCCTTTCTTGGCGATGACTATCATGTGGAGTTGGCCATGAGGTATCAGAATCCTTCGCTTAAGGATGCCATAGACCGGATGTATCGTGAGAATGTGTCTGAGATTGTCGTCTTCCCATTGTTCCCGCAGTATGCTTCTGCTACCACTGGTTCAGTTTTCGAAGAGGTTATGCGACTCTTGAGCAAGAAGGAACAGATTCCCTCGATCCGTATGATCAACTCCTACTACGATCATCCAGAGGTAATCTCACTGTATGCTGATCGTGCCCGTCAGTTCGATTTGGACGCATATGATCACATCGTTTTCTCCTTTCATGGAGTACCTAAGCGATACCTTAAAAAAGAGAACAATCACTGCCAGCGAAATGAAAACTGCTGTCGGCAGAATGTCCCAGAAAATCAGTTTTGCTATTCGGCGCAGTGTCATCGTACTGCCTTTGCCATAGCTCGAGAATTAGGTATCCCTGAAGAAAAGTACACCATCAGCTACCAGAGTCGATTCGGTCCAGAAGAATGGGTACAACCTTACACCGATAAGGTGCTCGAAGAAAATCTTGAACATGGTAACAAGAAGATTTTGGTCTTCTCTCCGGCCTTTGTGGCTGACTGTCTCGAGACCACCATCGAGATCGGATACGAATACAAGGAGGAGTTCATGGAAGATGGTGGAGAAGCCTTGGATCTCGTACCGAGTCTGAATGATGATCCCGAATGGGCTCGAATTATCGCCAACATGGTGAGGTAGTTCGCCTTGCAATGCTGCCATCTGATTGGCAGAGTGTAGTCAGCTATCTTGTGCACCCTACCCACGTCGATGCTGACAAGATCTATCCTGTACATGATGATCTCCGCGGCTTGTTTTGCCGTGATTAACTCGATCATTCGCCACGTCGATCACCTACCGACATTCGAATTGGTATTCTTCAGATCGATAGGGACAGTGGCGTGTTGCTGGATTGTGTTTGCGGCACGAGGCATTGATCCGCTTGGTCATCAGCGATGGCTTTTATTTCTCCGGGCGATTGTTGGATTTACATCGATGACCTTGTTTTATCGTGCTCTACAATTGATGCCCATGGCCAGCGCCGTGTCAATGCGATATCTGAGCCCCTTTTTTGCAGCAGCGATGGCCATTTTCTTTTTGGGTGAACGGATGAGACGACTGCAGTGGCTGTTCTTTTGCACGGCGTTTCTCGGGGTGTTGTTACTGAAGGGATTCGATCAGCGCATCACGCCCGTTGGACTGCTGATCGTTCTTTCATCTGCTATCATTAGCGGGATGGTTTATGTAGTCATCCGACGGATTGGGGATCGTGATCATCCAGTGGTGGTGGTCCACTATTTCTTGTTCTTATCGGCGATAGTCAGCGGTGTAATCTGCTGCTTTGTATGGGAGACGCCCGTTGGGTACCAATGGCCAATGCTGCTCAGTATTGGATTCTTCGGGTTTCTGGCCCAACTCTACATGACAAAGGCATTGCAGGCCGCAGAGACGAATTTGGTTGTACCCTTCAAGTATGCCGAGGTCATCTTTACGCTTTTGGCAGGATGGATGGTTTTCGGCGAGGGCCAATCCATTGTAGCGATCATGGCAATGTCTCTTATCGTGATTTCACTCCTCGGCAATGTATGGGCCAAGCGGAGATTGTAGAAGAGCGTCTGAAGGTGAGAGTGCTGCTTACTCAGAAAGGATCAACTTGCTGCGGCGGATGTATGATCTCACATTAAGCCAAAATGCTGTGAACAGGTAGATGATGATCGGTGATCCTAATGCCACAAAGGAGGTATAAATGAAATATAGACGCACCGAAGAAGATGACACACCCATGCGGTGGCCCAGGTACTGGCACACGCCAAAACCTGATTTCTCCAATCTATTTTTCATTTTCTGAATCATACTATTCTGAGAGTATCAAAATATAAACTGTTGATATTGCTCTGTGACAAAATTAAAGCTGCTCAGGATCCTAAAGTCCAAAACAAGCGTATAATCCGCCACACGCGAAGGTAACAATAAAGAAAACAAGTAAAAGTTCGCTGCGAAGTGCCATTGGTTCGTCTGGACGCAACGAATTTTGGGAAGGTGAGTCTTGAGTCATGGTTCTATCTATTGATCAGGAATTGAGTTCTGTACCTTGGTTGATGAACAGACATTCTCAGATAGCCCTACACAGTCAAAGACTCTTCTTTGATGACTCAAATGTACAAATTATTCATAATGAGCAAACTACACATGATGATTATTTCTTATGTGTAAAGGTCGGGTACGAATCAAGGATAGCTATGCACGAAGAACAGATCATCATCATCGGCGCTGGACTCGCTGGATTGACCGCGGCCTATCACTTGCGCCAAGCTGGCCGAGACCCACTTGTTTTGGAGGCTTCCGATGATGTAGGTGGTCGAGTGCGGACTGATAAGGTAGATGGGTTTATACTTGATCGAGGTTTTCAGATCCTATTGACATCTTATCCCGAGTGCCAGGCAATCTTGGACTACGAGCGATTAGACTTGCGCTACTTCGAGAGAGGGGCAGAGATCTATGGTGGTGGACGTATGATGCCGTTTTATGATCCTGGGTCGGGATGGAGCAAACTCTGGCAAACCTTCCGCCACGGTCCCGCGAGATGGACGGATTACACTAAGTTGCTCCGTCTGCGAGCATCTCTATCTGCCAAGAGAATCCCACAGATCTATCAGGAGCCTGAGCGATCGACCATCGCCTATCTGCATGATCGTGGTTTCTCGGAGCAATTAATCTCCACCTTTTGGAAGCCGTTCTACCAGGGCATCTTTTTAGAAAATGAATTGGAGACCTCGAGTCGGTTATTTGAATTTACATTCAAAATGTTCATCGATCAGGGCGCTGCTGTCCCAGCAAAAGGAATGATGGAAATCCCGCGACAGTTGGCGTCACACATGGATGCTAATCGGATCAAGTTTCATCACCGTGTCCAGCACATCGAAAACGGTCTCGTTCATCTACACGATCGAGAGCCCATTAGCGCCCGACACATCATCATTGCCACCTCCGGTCTTCATGATCGCTCGGCAGTCGATTGGAAACAAGTGACGAATGTATACTACACCAGACCACGCCAATCCGAGTCATCCCGATATGTCATGCTCAATGCGAATGCTGATCGAATAGTCAACAACGTTGCCATCATGTCAGCTATCTCTGGAGACTATGCTCCTGAGGACTATGACCTTATCAGTGTCAGTGCCAATGGTGATCACAGGCACCAGTTGGATCGTATCGATGAGGATCTGACGCGTCTATACGGGAGCGAGACCGACCAATGGGCACGTCTGCAAGCCAAGCTCATCAGCCAGGCACTACCTGATCGATCGGTGATCCATGAGTATCATCCTGAGGTCGCAGAAGGCATCTATGTCGCAGGCGACCATCAGCTGGAAGGTTCGATCAATGGCGCTATGAAAAGTGGACGATTAGCTGCAGAAGCGGTGTTGGGGTAGGAGGGAGTCTTCAGAATCGATCCTTGTACATGTCATTGATGGTTTTCGTCTGTGACGGATTCCATGCAGGTTTGGATTTGGAGAATGGAATGTTGGATTGCGGGACAGGAGATTCTAATTGTAGGAGTTTCTTTGCAACCTTCTGGACTTCTTTAGGTCGTAAGCTTGGTTCGAAGTGCTGGATATAGGAGGTTAGTTCTTTAAGGAGTTTGATTTTTACATTTTTGAACTTCTCGACGGGTCGATGATTGATCATGACGATGATACTTCGAATTGGAATTTGTCTCGAACCCCAGTGGTGCTTTAAGAAATGCTGTGTTGCAGGTTTGTTTAGTAGATGATAGAGAGCGTAACTCGACCGCTGGATCTGCGACACGGGGGACCTCAGATCTCTATTCTGTGTTGATCGTTTACTCCAGTTCTTAGTTTCTAAGATGAATACTCCCGCGGTGGTGACCAGCACATGATCCAGCTGAATGCTATAGATCCCGGTTTTCTGTTGTGGATAGTAAAGTGGTTTGGGGAACTGGTGTTGAAAGTTGTTGATCCATATGGCCTCTGATTGTAATTTATTCAGCTTTTCGACGACCTTATGTTCACCTATGGCTCCTGCGATGAGCGGATTTATCTCTTCTACAGATTGTTTCAGATATTGTAGTTGACTTGCGCGAGACGCTAACCGCTCAAATATGATCGATTCGCTATCAAGTTGGTAGTGATTTTACTGTTCGTCGATGAGCGAATGCGCGAAGTGATCTTTTTTTTTAATCTTCGTTGCTGAGGCTGCAGTCTTTCTCCGTTTATAGAATAATTTGACCTTCCTGTAGGATGTCAACGAGTTGTTGATGAACTGTCCTACACTCGAATCCGCGTCTCGTGACTGAAGATTCTAAATCGCAGAAGTGTGTCGCCTTTCGTGCTCTTGCAGCGTATCGGTGAGTTCAGAAAGTAGCTCATCAAGGTGAACAGAGAGGTTTGCTCGCTCCACCTTCAGCGCCTCGATCTCGTCACTCAGGTTACTCCTGGCCACGCTCTGTAAAACATTTAGGCTATCCTCATAGTGTTCTAAGAAATGTTTGATGTCGCCGATCGAATTGAACTCAGATATTTTCCGATGATCAAATTCGAACCGGATCTTTTCGAGAGAGTCAAGTTTTCCGTGGATGGTGATCATGGGCAGGGGATGTGATGAGCCGGTTACATGAATTGTGGGTGCCCGCCTCGGGCACATTATCGGTTATGCTTTGGTGGTGGTTTGTCTTTCTATTTGTGTTCTATTCGATATGTTTTTTTATCCACACCAACCCCTGTAATGGTTAATGATTGCCATTGTTTAGGTAGAATTGGATCCTTTTGAATGATTCCTTCGTCGGTAATTTGCAAACCTCCAAATCCAAATAAGACGCTTTGTAACATTCCCCCAGCACCTGTGGCGAAATATGAAAAATTCGACGTTGAGACCTCTGATAAAGCGCCGAAAGGAGCCTGCTGGTTAGGTACATAGCTTTCCTTAAAAAGACGATATGCATTATCTACATCTCCTTGTCTTGCATAT
>JBCBIX010000054.1:0-17898 GCA_038523965.1 Bacteroidota bacterium | reverse complement strand
ACGGTTCCTGGGCTAAGCTGGTAATCTGCGTGGCTACATGTTACCACAACTGCTTTCTCTTTTACTCCTTCTCCTTCAAATTCCAATGTGATACCGACTTCTGCAAATGACTTTCGAACGAAATCACGAATTGAAGTAGTCACCCCCGTTGCAATTACAAAGTCTTCTGGGGTCTCTTGCTGGAGCATGAGCCACATTGCCTCCACATAATCCTTCGCATGGCCCCAGTCCCTCTTGGCGTCCAGATTGCCCAGATAGAGTTTGTCTTGTAAACCCATGGCGATCTTCGCAACTGCTCTTGTGATCTTGCGAGTAACGAATGTCTCACCCCGAAGTGGGCTCTCATGATTGAAGAGGATCCCGTTACAGGCGTACATATTGTATGCCTCTCTATAGTTAACGATGATCCAGTAGCCATAGAGCTTAGCAACAGCATAAGGAGATCTGGGATAGAACGGAGTCGTCTCGGACTGTGGCACCTCCTGCACCATACCATAAAGCTCGGATGTAGATGCTTGATAGACTTTGGTCTTCTGGGTCAGTCCGAGAAGCCGCACGGCCTCTAAGATTCTTAAGATACCCAGGGCATCTACGTTTGCTGTATACTCTGGGCTGTCAAAGCTGACTTTGACATGAGACATTGCCCCGAGATTATAGATTTCGTCGGGTTGTACTTCCTTGATGATTCGTATGAGATTACTCGAATCAGTTAAATCTCCGTAGTGAAGACGTAACCTTAGATTTTGCTCATGCGGATCCTGATAGAGGTGATCTATCCGGGCTGTATTGAACAGTGAGCTACGTCTCTTGATACCGTGTACATGATATCCTTTGCGTAGCAATAGCTCCGCTAAGTAGGCTCCATCCTGGCCAGTAATACCAGTGATCAGGGCTGTCTTTCTGTGTTGGGTCATGATCGACAATTGGAGATCTGTGTGTACAGATCTCATTATGACCCAAACTTAAGGATATATCAATACTGTATTAATATGTAACTCGCTGATCTTGTGTACGTCAGCGAACCTATTCTATAGTCCCATGAACAGCTTCATCGGATCCTCGAGAAGCTTAATGACCTTCACCAAGAAAGTGACCGAACTACTTCCATCGATCACTCTGTGATCATACGAAAGGGCGAGATACATCATCGGTCGGATTTCAACCTGGCCATTCACTGCGATTGGGCGTTGTTTGATCGTGTGCATACCGAGTATTGCAGACTGCGGTTGATTTAGTATCGGTGTACTCATCATTGACCCAAATACGCCACCATTAGTGATCGTGAATGTTCCTCCTTTCATCTCGTCTAATGTCAGCTTGCCTTCTCGTGCTTTTCCAGCTAACTCTTTGATCTTGAACTCGATTTCATGATAGCCCAGTGATTCGACATTATGGACGGGAGGAACGACTAATCCAGTTGGTGTGGATATCGCTATGGAGATATCTACGTAATCATGATACGTGAGCTCATTATCACCAAGGATTGCATTGACCTGCGGCATTTCCATGAGGACCTGAGCACATGCCTTTGCAAACAGCGACATAAAACCCAGTTTGATACCATATTTCTCAACGAAATCCTCTTGGTACTTTTTGCGAAGAGCTATGATATTTGTCAGATCAACCTCATTGAATGTGGTGAGCATGGCGCTATCATTCTTTGCACTGACCAGTCGAGAAGCAATAGTGCGTCTCATGCGAGACATCTTCTCAGTACGAGTAGCACGGCTAAAGGAGACGGTAGAACTTACAGGCGATGTCGACGTCTCAGGTTTGCTGCTTGAGGTCTGTGCTGGCTTGGGAGAGGCAACAGATGCATCTTGCTTAGTGATTCGACCATCTCTTCCAGTTCCAATAACATCAGAGGCAGGTATTCCTTTCTCAGCTAAAATCTTGGCAGCGGCAGGGCTTGGATGCCCTGTGGCGTAAGAAGTAGCCGGGGCGGGCGATACCTCTGATACTGCTTCTGGAGCGGATTCCTCAGTTTTGTCAGGGGCTGCCTGAGTCGGCGACTCTTTGGGCGCTGAGACACTGGTATCGATTTTAGCAACCAAAGCGCCGATCTCCAGATCATCACCCTCGGCAGCGACATGGATCAGTTTTCCAGCCGCTTCCGCGGGAAATTCGAGTGTTGCTTTATCGGATTCGAACTCGCAGATCGGCTCATCGAGTTCGACCATTTCCCCATTTCCTTTGAGCCACATGGAAAGCGTGACTTCATTGATGGACTCTCCGATGACGGGCACTTTCATTTCTACGATGCTCATAATTAGGCTTGCTTAATGTGATGTTTAGATATGTCTAAAAACTGTTATTAACTCAAAGATACTTGTGTTCCGTCCTAATCATCATCTTCGCAAAGGCAATTTTTATGTCCTTCCTACTGAGTTTGTGGGACTATACAAATACGAATTATGCATTCTCTCAAGCTATCATACGTCATAGTCCTATGCTGTTTAGGTGTCATAGGATCTGGTCAACCCGTTGAAGAAGCACCGATCATCTCAGAAGGAGATGGACCACATCGACAGTTGATTATACGAGGTGCGACCGTCATCAATAGCACTGGAGCACCTCCGATAGGACCTGTTGATATCGTGATAGAGCAGGACAGAATCGCCAAGATTCAAGTAGTCGGGTATCCTGGTGTTGAGATAGACAGTAGTCGAAGACCATCATTGTTGCCTGGCGGACATGAGATCCATGCTGACGGACACTATGTGCTCCCTGGACTCATCGATATGCATGGCCATATTGGAGGACGCTGGCAGGGAGCCGGAGGAGAGTATGTATTTAAACTTTGGATGGGGCATGGCATAACCACGATACGAGATCCGAGTTGTGGGAATGGTCTTGAATGGGTCTTGAAGCATAAGCAACTCAGTGCTGAGAATCGGATTACCGCTCCGCGCATCGAAGCCTACACAGTCTTTGGCCAAGGAGAGATGGATCCGATCAGTACACCTGAGCAAGCACGGGAATGGGTTCGAAACAATGCTGAAAAGGGTGCTGATGGAATAAAGTTTTTTGGTCTTCCGCCTGATCTATTTGCTGCCGCTCTGGACGAAAACAAAAAGCTTGGACTCGGCTCGGCATGCCATCATGCACAGTTAGAAGTGGGGCGATGGAATGTACTTCACTCCGCACGTGCTGGACTAACCTCCATGGAGCATTGGTATGGGTTGCCAGAGGCATTATTTACAGATCGCACTATCCAAGATTATCCTTTGGATTATAACTATCAAAACGAGCAACATCGATTCGGAGAAGCAGGACGACTATGGAAACAAGCAGCAGCTCCTTATTCAGATCATTGGAACAACGTGATGGATGAACTGCTGGAGCTGGACTTTACGATTGATCCGACCTTCAATATCTACGAGGCCAGTCGAGATCTACATCGTGCACGTCGAGCTGAATGGCATGACGAATACACCCTTCCCAGTCTATGGCGATTCTATCAACCAAGCAAAATTTCGCATGGGTCCTACTGGCACTTCTGGGGCACAGAACAAGAGGTGGATTGGAGACAGAACTACAATCTATGGATGACATTCATCAATGAATTCAAAAATCGTGGTGGACGTGTCACGGCAGGGTCTGATAGCGGTTTCATTTTTCAATTGTATGGTTTCGGATTCATTCGCGAATTAGAATTACTCCGTGAGGCTGGATTCCATCCGTTAGAAGTGATCCGTTCGGCGACTTTATTTGGTGCAGAGGCGCTTGGACTTGCTGACGACTTGGGAAGCATCGAAGTCGGCAAAAAAGCAGACCTAATCATCATCGACGAAAATCCATTGCAGAATCTCAAAGTGCTCTATGGAACTGGTGCTATCAAACTGACAGATGACAACGAGGTCATACGAGCAGGAGGAGTTAAGTATACGATCAAAGACGGTATCATCTATGACGCCAAGCAACTGCTGGCGGACGTGCGTGAGATGGTGGCAGAAGCGAAAGGGGAAGAAGGTTACGAGATCAAACAACCTGGTATCAAGTGATATTGGCTTGATATGTGGTCATTCCTGGAGAGTGGACAGTATCATATCTGCGGCTTTTTCGGCGATCATGTACACAGGAGCATTGGTATTGCCACGGACGATCGTAGGCATGACAGATGCGTCCACGACCCTCAGCCCCTCTATACCATTGACTTGGAGTGCGGGATTTACAACTGAATCGCCATCCGTTCCCATTCGACATGTGCCGACTGGATGATATACAGTCTCCACTGTACGTCTTATATACGCGGCGAGACGATCATCGCTAATACCCTGTTTTGGCCCTGGCCAAGTCTTGATCATCGCTCGAAGTGGTTCTTGCTCCATGACTTCGAGGGCGACTCGGCCAGATCTAATCAGCAGGTCCATATCCTCAGGTGCTGACAAAAAGTTTGGATCGATGATCGGTGCATCAGACTGATATTTGGATCGGAGATGTACCGATCCTCTACTCTTTGGTTGAAGTAGAGTAGGAGCGATTAGAAATCCATCGTTATCCAAAGGAATTTGAGAGATATCATAGACATCTAAGTCCTGTAGGTCATTCGCCTGGAATGGGCAAAAATGAAACTGAGTATCGACCTCTCCATCGTAATCAGTTGATCCAAAGAAGGCAACTGCCTCCAGTGGACTACAGGTCAGAGGGTTCCCTTTCTTTGAGATAAAGTATCGTATCGTATCTCCAAGTTGATGAAGAGTGCCAGCCCGATGATTAAGGCCAGCGCGATCATGACTGTGAGCGCTGATAAAGTAAAAAAGATGGTCCTGAAGATTTTGACCAACTCCAGGACAGGACTTAATGACATCAATGCCATGCGATGTAAGATCATCTGGTTCTCCTATTCCAGATAGCATTAGTAGTTGCGGAGATTGGAATGAGCCTGCGCTTAAGAGTACTTCTTTGGAAGCTTTGAATATGGATGGTGCACCTCCTTTGGTACTTGCGGAGACACCTGTTGCTCGATCCAAGGAAATGAGGATTTTTCCCACAGTGGTATTCGTCAAAACGGTCAGGTTAGATCTCTTTAGCGCAGGCTTGATAAAAGCGGCGGCTCCACTGTGTCGCTTCCCGTTTTTGATCGTGTATTGGAATCTTGTAATGGCATTCTGACGAGCTCCATTATAGTCGTCATTGGCAGGTAAACCGAGAGATCTACCGGCTTCGATGAAGGCCTTAGCGAATGGTGATTCGAAGTAATTGGCATGGCTCACATGGAGTTCCCCTCCTGTCCCATGGTAGCCTTCATCAAGTTGGTCTGCCTGTGCGTTATTCTCCGATCGGATAAAGTAGGGTAGGACATCCTCGTAACTCCAGCCCGGATTATCCAGCTCTCGCCAGTGTTCATAGTCGCCACGATTCCCTCTGACATAAGCCATGGCATTCGTTGAGCTCGATCCTCCTAAGACCTTACCTCGTGGTAGATAGATGTTGCGATTATCAACATAAGGCTGTGGCTCCGACCAAAATTGCCAATCATGCTTGGATCGATGAAGCTTGGAGTAGGCACCAGGGATATGAATTAGCGGGTCGCGATCTCGATGTCCAGCTTCGATAAGTAGTACTTGATGTTCGCCAGATGCTGAGAGACGATTAGCGAGGACACAACCTGCACTACCTGCACCGATGATGATATAGTCGTAGGTCAAACTCTGTTCTTGTTGATCTTCAGAAAAGTCGGGAGAATTATCTCTGGACTCATCATGGTTATTGGCGATACCAAGCTTGTACCTTGGCGCAGAACGAACATGTGATATGACATTCCTGCACGAAGATTTTTTGTTGGATACGCCACATGCGCAAGAGCTATATCACAACCATGCTGCCGGGTGTCCCATTATCGATTTTCACAATCACTTGGACGCTGCGTGGATTGCCTCAGATCATCGATTTACGAATCTCACTGAAGCTTGGCTCGGACACGATCACTATAAGTGGAGGGTAATGCGGGCGCATGGGATCTCAGAAGACTTAATCACAGGAGCTGCCTCAGATGAGGACAAGTTTATGGCCTATGCTCGCTGTGTTCCTCATACAGTCCGTAATCCGATCTACCACTGGACCCATCTGTCGCTCCGTCGATATTTTGGAATTAATGAAGTACTCAATGAAGTCAGTGCCAAACCAATTTATGCCGAAGCCAATCGTCAGTTAGCACTATCCACGGGAAGTACGCGAGGACTGCTATCGAAGATGATGGTACAAGTAGTTTGTACTACGGATGATCCAGCAGATGATTTATCAGCTCACGAGCAGTTACGCCAAGATCCTACCTTGAGTGTATGCCCGACGTTTCGTCCAGATCGATACCTGAGTATCTCATCAGAATCTTTCGTTGAGTCTTTACAACAGCTTGGTCAGCGAGTGGATCGGGAGATCACAGACTTTGGAATTCTGGCAGAGGTACTCGTCTCGCGCATTGGTGATTTTGATGAGCTTGGATGTCGTGCCAGTGATCACGGTCTGACTCGAATGCCATTGGGTTCGTTTGATCGGCGGACAGCCGAAAAAGCCTTCGTTACCGCATTATCGGGATCTGTTCCAGAATCACGCCAGCAAGAAATCTACTGTTACACCTTACTTCAAATCCTCTGTCGCGAGTATGCACGTAGGGGTTGGGTTCAGCAATTTCACCTCGGGCCAATTCGCAACAACAACAGCAGGCTTCGTGCACGTCTGGGTTCTGATGCTGGTACAGATAGTATCGGAGACTATCCACAGGCTGAGTCTCTCTCCGGCTTTTTGGATGCTCTGGATAGGGATGAATTACTGGCTAAAACCATCTTGTTCAACAGCAACCCGGCGGATAATGCACTCTTTGCAACCATGGTGGCCAACTTTAACGATGGCTCGATCCCTGGCAAAATGCAGCATGGTTCGGGGTGGTGGTTTTTGGATCAACTCGATGGGATGCGGGATCAGCTTAACACGCTTAGTCAGATGGGCATGATCTCCCACTTTGTGGGTATGGTCACTGATAGTCGTTCGGTATTGAGTTTTCCGCGTCACGAATATTTCCGGAGGCTAATTTGCCAGATTTTTGGTCGCGACGTTGCGGCAGGTCTGCTGCCAACAGATATTCCATTTTTAGGATCGTTAATCCGAGATATCTGCTACAACAATGCTAATCGATACTTTGGATTTGGACTGGACGATAGTCCTATTTTGCAGCCTTAATCGATGAAGTCGATCGACTGGTAGAACACTATATCACCTACAGAACTATCACCATCTAATTTGAGCTTAGTATGAGCATGTTGAAAAAGCTAAAGGGAATATTTATCGAAGAAGTAGAAGGCCCATCTACCCCACATCCAAAAGGTAAACCAGCACCTCAGGAAGAATCCAAGCCCGTCCAAAGCAGCATCGAGGTCGATACATCTGTAAAAACGACTGGAGGTCAACCAGATGAGAAGTTTGTTGATATGCTGCTCAAAGCGATCGAATCCAAGAATCTGGACGGCTTTGACTACCTCGAATTCAAGCAAACGTTGAAGTCGCTCACGAATCTCGAAAGTGATGAATCGAAGCGTTATCAGAGTGCCTTTGCGATGGCGACGACGATGGGTCTAACAAAAGAAAAGCTGTTCAGTAGCGCTCAACACTATGCCAATGTCCTGGCGAAGGAAGAGAACAAGTTTGTAACCGCCTTCAAAAAACAGCGGGACACTCAAGTCTTGCAGCGAGAGACAGCTGGGAAAGAGTTGCAAAAGTCAATCGCGGCTAAGCAGGCGAAAATTGAAAAGTTGCAAAAAGAGATAGAAGCTGAAAAGCAAAAGCTATCCTCACTCGAATCCGATATCAGCAAATCGATGGCTAAAGTAGAGGCGACCAAGGAGCGATTTTATGGGTCCTACCACCTTGTTCTGGATCAGATCAAAGGAGACATCGAGAAGTTCAACCAATATTTGCCTTAGACTTAACCGCTCGTCCAGATCGACGGATGAGACGATTTATCTAACTTGTAAGCAGTAGAAATCCGGCAGAACTTATGGATGCGAATTATCAGCCCAAGTCATTTTGGAGACGCCCAGAGGGGGTCACAGGTGCCTTGTTTTTAGGTGGGATTATCCTTGGCGGTGGATTCCTGCTGTTCGGTCTATTGCCAGCCATCGTGGGATTAGCGAGTTCGATGCTTGGACTGGCAGCCCTGATTGGAGTACTTGGACTTATCGTCTACATGGCTCTGGATAGTAAGGCTCGCGGCCTGGTCTGGTACATGTACAAGAGTTTCATGAGATGGATAACGGGTCTATTCGTACAGATCGATCCGATTGCAATCTTGAAGAATTACGTCGAGGAGATGTCTGCCAATCTCAAAAAGATGAACAAGCAGATCCTCCAGCTTCGTGGGCAGATGCACAAGCTCAAAGAGTTGATGCTTAACAATCAAAAGGAGATCAAGTCTAACCTTACGCAGGCGAATCAGGCAAAAAAGGAGGCCAATAAGCAGATGGTTATCCTCAAAAGTCGGAAGGCTGGACGACTCAAAGAGAGCAACATGAAACTCGAAGACCTCTATCGCAAGATGGAAGTGTTGTATCGTGTGCTGAAGAAGATGTACGAAAACTCCGAGATTCTCAAAGAGGATGTCGCCGATCAGGTAGAGATCAAAGAACAAGAACTCAAGGCCATGAAAGCGAGTCACAGTGCAATGGCCAGCGCCATGAGTGTCATCCGTGGAGATAAGGACAAGCGAGCAATGTTTGAAATGGCTCTCGAAGCCGTGGCAGATGACGTCAGTGCCAAGGTGGGTGAGATGGAAAGGTTCATGGAGATGTCGGAGAGCTTCATGCAGAGTATCGATCTACAGAACGGCATATTCGAAGAAGAGGGGCTCAAGATGTTAGAGCGGTGGGAGAAAGAGAACTCTCTCCTCCTCAGTGATGAAAAACATGCACTACTATTAGAAGATGGGAGTCCTGAGGATGGTACTCTCGATCTTAACAACAACAACGAGTCACTGGTGAGTGCGGAGCGAATCGAACGCGCGAATCAATATGATTCTATGTTCGATTAGTCAAGACGTTTATAGACTTACGTTATAAATGGATTTATAATCATATCGAAGGATCATGGCAAAAGGAAGGCTCACACTATTTTCTAAATTACTTCTCACCCTACTTATCGTAGGAGGGATTGTAGGTGGCGGTTACTACCTGCTCAACAACACTGAGTTTGGAAAAAACCTTAAAGAGCAAAGTGAACAAGACTATGACGACAGTTCTAATACTGCAAATGTTGGCGAAGCGTCGACACCTGTTCCATCGGGATCATCCACTCCAACTCGTGTAGAGTCCACAGGATCTGATGATGATGTACTAAAGGTTCAAATTCTACCCTGGGGAGGATTTGCGCCTGGCTTGTATTACAACAATGGTCTAAAGCACAATCCTAACTCCCAATATTTTAAGAGACATGGGTTGAAAGTGGATTTTGTCATCATGGATGATTTTCCAGCTGCGAGACAGGCTTGGAAGGTAGATGAGATCCAAGTCATGACCAATACTGCCGACGGAGTTCTTTTAGAATATGATGGTATCAAGGATTATAATCCTGAGATCTTTCTCCAGACAGATTGGTCCAGAGGTGGTGATGTGATTATTGGGCGTCGAGGTATCACGTCAATCAATGATCTAAAAGGCAAGAAGGTGGCAGTCACACCGAATAGTCCTTCACTCACCTACCTCGCAATGGCTCTGAATACAGCCAACATGAGACTCAAGGACATTCAGATTGTCGAAGCTCCTGATAATCCGACAGCTGCGACAATCTTCAACAGTGGTTCGGTTGATGCTGCAGTAGTCTGGAGTCCTTCACATTTTGAGTCTCTTGAAGTAGTCAAGGGATCCAGTATTCTCCAGTCTACTAAGGACGCAGCATATGCACTGGCAGGCATCTTTTATGCGAAACAAGAGTACATCCAAGCTCATCAAGATCAGTTTCAGGCCTTCTACGAAGGGTGGATGACAGCCATCGCCGAGATGCGCCAAAGCGAAGAGAGCCAAGCACGAGCGGCACAGATTCTTGGGGAGACTTTTGACTTACCAACGGATGATGCCTTTGGAATGATGTTCGACGCATATCTCACTGGTCATGGTGATAACCTTAATTACTTTGGTCTGAATCGGACTTATCGAGGGATCACGGGTTCTCAGCTGCATCAGTCCACGGCTAACCTTCTGGTTACTCAGGGTATTATCGAACCTGATGTCCCCAACTTCAGATCGATCATTACCTCTCGAATGACATCCAGGGCAAGGCTTTCTGGTTCCGGATATGAAGCCGAGGCCTCAGGAGAATTTGAACCACCCACGGCTGAAGAAAAGGTGGCGCCTGCAATCTCCACAAAACCTATCTCGATCACATTCCCAACTGGAAGCTCCACTCTCTCAGCCAATGCGAAGACGATCATTGATCTGCAATTCGCTGATATCGCCAAGGTGTATGCGAATAATCGAATTCGAGTTGAAGGGAACACGGACAACACTGGATCTCGAGAGATCAATATGAGGCTCTCGGGTGAACGTGCGCAGTCTGTGGTCGATTACCTGAAAGGGGAGTATGGTATCAGTACGAATCGGTTCATCATCGTCGGAAATGGACCTGACAAACCAGTTGCTGGCTGTGAAGCCAATGCTACCGCTGATTGTCGAACACGTAATCGACGGACCGACTTCCAACTCATCTCATCGGGAGAGTAAAGGTTGATAGCTCATGTCCTTTTATCGTATCAATAAGAACTTAGAGGGACGTCAGCGCTGGCTCTTAGAGCTTGGAGGATTTGCCCTCATTCTTGGCGTCTGGTGGATGCTTACTGCGGGTAGTTCGCCTGTCGTTGAGAAAGGTATCCTTCCTGCTCCACGGGCAATTTTCAAGGCATTCGGCGAACTGATCAATCAGAATGACCTCATACCCAACTTCTGCTACTCACTTGGACTCAACCTGGGAGGGTATATGGAGGCTATCCTGCTATCTATACCTCTGGGCTTCTTGATGGGACTGGTGCCTCAGGTGCGGGCGGCATTCATCCGACCTGTCGATGCGGCGCGCTTTTTAGTCCTTCCGGCCGCTGTGGGCTTGTTCATTGCCTGGTTTGGTATCGGATCGTGGATGAAGGTTCATTTTCTGGCTTTCGGCATAATCATCTATCTCCTTCCTGTAGCGATTCAACGGGTCGATGATGTCCATGACGTGTATCTGAAGACTGTCTACACACTTGGTGCATCTCGTTGGCAGATGATTCAGACGGTGTACTTTCCGTCGGTTATCTCCAAGTTGTTCACGGATATTAGAATACTCACCGCTATCTCTTGGACTTACATCGTAATAGCTGAGGCCATCGGTGGTGAAGCAGGCATTGGGGCTTTGACATGGCGGGTTGGACTGCGACGAGGGCGCATCGATAAGGTATTTTGTCTTTTGATCATCATCATGATCGTTGGCATTATCCAGGATAAGCTATTCGGATATCTGGATCGCAAACTATTCCCACATAAGTATCAAGCAGTTCGTGAAGAATGGGAAGATCCGCAGGAGACTTCAGTATCAGATACGATCATGGACTATATGATGAGCACGTTTAGCTGGGTGTTGATCGGGGCCTATCTGGTATTGCTGCTGGACGAGTACTTCTCCATCATCGGAAATGTGAAGCTGCTATCCTACCTTTTTAAAGATACGATTTGGGTTTTCCATTTGATTTTTATCGGTTTGGTTGCCATAAAGATTCGACCATGGATCGGTAGATTCTCTGATTCCCGTCAGTCAATTCCAACAACAGTTAGCTGATGCATACCTCCTTTGATCATCCAGCCCAAGCGAATATTATCGAACTGACTAAGGTCGGTCAGAGCTATGATGGAGGACAGAATTGGATCATTAAGGATTGCGATTTATTGATCGAGGATAAGCCGGATCAAGGCCAGTTTGTAGTGATCCTTGGAATGAGCGGTAGCGGTAAGTCGACCATACTTCGCTATATCGCTGGACTCCAAGAGCCAACGACTGGTGACCTACGCATACAAGGGAAAAGTATCCAAGAGGCCCCTCGGGTGAGTATGGTCTTCCAACAGTACAGTTCTCTACCCTGGATGACAGTATTAGACAATGTTTCTCTTGCCCTTCGATATCAGGGGGTAACTAAATCTGAGCGTGAGGATCAGGCCAGAATTCTCATCGAAAAGGTCGGTCTTTCTGGGCAAGAGCATAAGTATGCGCAGTACCCAGGGCTTTCAGGTGGCCAACTGCAGCGTGTTGCTATAGCGAGATCCCTGATCGCCAATCCAAGTATTTTGCTGATGGATGAGCCCTTTGGTGCCCTCGACATCCGTACTCGGCTGAATATGCAGGACTTATTGACCAATATCTGGCGGGAGTTCCAGTCCACGATCGTATTCGTGACCCATGACATCTCCGAGGCGGTATACCTCGCTGATGACATCTACATCCTTGGGAAGCGTCCATCGAGGATCGCGAGACATATACCGATTACTTTGCCGATCGAACGATCAAAGGCTATCAAGCGCTCTCCAGAATACACTGCTCTGGTCCACGAAGTGGAAGATGCGATGATGGACATCGCAATGTGATAATTAGTGCAATTATTGGAAGAAGTTAAATTGAAATTAGAAGACTTGATTTTCTATTTTCTAAGCTCTACCCGTTACCAACTCATGTCCTCATCGATCTCATCTGAACTGCTGACTTCGGGATTCGTAATTGGCTTCTCTTCTTCTGCAGGGGCTGCGGTATCCATTGAATCCTCTTCCTCTATTGACGAATCTGACGCCGTCTCTTGTTCCTTCTCCTCGAGTTGTTGTTGTTCCCATTCCGCCTGGCGTCGATCAAACTGTTCATAGTCATAGTCGGGCATGAGCTCTTCTTTCACGTGAGCTATAGTCTCCTCGAGGCCTTCTAAAAATCGATTGAAATCCTCTTTGTAAAGAAACAGTTTGTGACGACTGTATCCATCGCCATTAAATCTTTTGGTACTTTCTGTAAGCGTAATGTAAAAGTCTTCACCCTTGGTTTTACGTACGTCAAAGAAGTACGTGCGACGCCTTCCTGCTCGGACTTTATTGGTATATACACTATCCTGTCCTTGATCGAAGTCCTTGCCCACAGTGCAAAATATTGATTGCTCTAAAATAGCAACTTTGGTCATTTCATAGGGTCAGGGCATACCCAGGCAGTAGTTATGCTTCTGTAGTGTGGCCTTCTTCGGACGATTGTTTGGTCAGTAGGTCATAATAATATCCCTCTGCTTCGATCAACTGCTCTGGAGTACCAGCTTCGATGATGCGTCCCTCATCCAGAACTATCACCTTATCAAAACTGAGGTGCCTGTATATCCGATGTGTGATAATGATACTTGTCTTATCGGCAAGCGCCTCCTGCAGATATCCGAGGATGGTTTGCTCCGTTGTCGTGTCAACCGCGCTGAGGCAATCATCGAGGATGATGATCTCCGGAGTTTTGATAAGTGCACGGGCGAGGGCTATTCGTTGCTTTTGGCCACCAGATAGTGTGACTCCTCGTTCGCCGACCAACGTTTCGAATCCATCTGACAACCCAACTATATCGTCGTAGACGGCTGCCTTTTTTGTGATAAACTCGATTTGCTCCATGTCCAACTCGGATTCACCAAAGGAAACATTGCGAGCTACTGTATCAGAGAACAAAAATGCGTCCTGAGGGACATATCCTACCTTGGCCCTGAGCTGATCTAAATTTAACTCTCTAATATCTCTCCCATCGATAAGGATCTGGCCTTGGTTCACGTCCATCATCCGGAGAAGTAAGCTTGCTATCGTAGATTTTCCAGATGCTGTTCGACCGATAATACCGAGGTTCTCGCCCTTATTGACCGTAAAGGAAACTCCCTTCAAAGCCTTTGCACCTTCTTCAGGATAAGTGAATGAGACATCCCGAAATTCGATGTGCCCGTTAACATGGAGTTCTTCCGTAGTCAGTGATACGATCATAGATTCTGTCCGCATGTATTCCAGGATTCTCCCTTGAGATGCCTCGGCTTGCTGCACGATCGAAACAATCCATCCAACAGCTGTAAATGGCCAGGTTAACATGTTGACATAGATGATGAACTCAGCTATGTTACCATGAGTGATGTTCCCTTTTGCGACTTCTTGCCCTCCGACAACGACCACGATCAGAATACTTAATGATACGAGTAGGATCATTAGTGGTTGGAAGAAGGCATTCACACGACCTAAATCCATGGAGTTGGACTTATACTCTTCTGTTTCGATGGCAAAGAAGGACCGAAACTGGTCTTCCTTCGCATAGGATTTTATCACTCGAATACCACTGTAGACTTCTTGGGCGACTGTGTTTAGTTTGGCTAATTGGCGCTGGATGATGACGCTTCGTTTGTTAATCAGACTGCTGACGTAGTAGATGGAGAGCGACAAGAAGGGCAGTGGAATCAGACTACAGAGTGTGAGTTTGGGATTCACCGTGTACATGTAGTAGATCGCCAAGCAAAACAACGTTACCAAGTTGATACAATACAGAAGCCCAGGACCGAGATACATACGCACCTTAGACACATCCTCAGTGATGCGAGACATGAGATCTCCTGTTGGATTCTTTCTGTAAAACGAAGAGTCAAGAGCTTCATAATGTCCGAAGATCTTCCGTCGGAGATCATATTCGATGAGTCGCGAGACCACGATGATGGTTTTGCGCATCAGAAACATGAAGAGTCCCATTAGACCTGCGAATAGCAGAACCATCCAGGCATAATCCGCAAGATTCATGCGGATGTAGGTGAGCAAAACTTCTTTTTCGATGGGATCGGTCTCGGCACGGTACTCTTGGAGGCACACAGATGCGAGATCCAAAGCCTTGCGAAACTGCGGCGGAACTAATATTCGAAAGAAGTTCTGTAACACCACAAACAAGACGCCTATGCAGAGTCTCCACTTGTAGTTCCACAAAAAAGCATTGAGATATCGGAGATTCTTCAAAAAAGTAGTCGTTCAAACTGTTGTGAGATGTACAAGGAACGCAACGGGCATTGGTTTAGTCAGTCCTCTTGAGATTTGGATCGTGCCCGGAGCATCCACTTATGAAAAAAAGGCCGCTGAGATTACATTCATTTAACATTGGCGGTGATCTATACCGAATGGGGTTTCGTTTCTTCGCGAGGATGACCAACCGGGCTGGAACCCTTATCGGCACTTATGTCGCCGCTTTCTTGTGCTTGCTCCTGATGTTCTCCTTCAGGGGCTTTGATCGTATTTCCTCCGCCCTATGGTTCACAGTCTCGACTACCCAATCCACAATCTGTCAGGACGGAGGTGCGCCTATTAACTTACCTGACCTGTTACCAGAAAATACCCTCATCGAGGATGCCCAGTCATGCGGGGTAGTTGTTGCTGCAGATCTTTTTATATCCGAGTACATCGAAGGAAGTAGCAATAACAAGTGTATCGAAATTTATAATGGTACCCAAAACGAAATAGCGCTTGCGGATTCTAATTATCAGTTGAACTTTTATTTCAATGGCAATTCTTCAAGCTCAACCAATATTAGTCTTACAGGAACAGTTCTTCCAGGGGATGTTTTTGTGGTCTGTGATAATGATGCAGACCAAGTTTTTTTAGATCAAACCGATCAGATTAGTACTTCGACATTTTTTAATGGTGACGATGCTATAGCACTTTCTAAAAATGGGGTAGTGCTCGACGTGGTTGGGCAGATTGGATTTGATCCAGGTTCGCGATGGGGGACAACATCACTTGGTACTCAAAATCGCACTCTTATCCGTAGGGACACGATACAAACTGGTGACCCAAATGGAAGTAATGTCTTTGACCCTCAGATTGAATGGTTTGCTCTGGCCCAAGATGATGTATCCGATTTAGGGCGGCACAGCCGAGATTCGTTGGCCTGTCGTCTAATAAACGATCCGGGATCTTATGTTCCATACATAGATAGTATTGTAAAAATTGAGGTGTCTTTCATACCCGATATGGGAGGCCTTAGAGATACTATTTTCATTGATTTCGAACTATTTGAACAGGAGATTGATACAGTCGAGGCAAGAATTTGTGCAGGAGATTCGATTCTTTTCGATGGACGCCAAATCAAAGATGCTGGAGTCTTCTTTGATACTCTGAGTTCATCCCTTGGTTGCGATAGTCTGATTGCAATAATGGTTTCTGTACTGGATACAACAGCTCAAAATATAGATACCGTCATTTGTGCTGGAGAAAGCATAGACTTCGGTAGTCTCACGATTAATGCAGCAGGTGATTACGTTCAGACGTTCACCTCAACAATCGGCTGTGATAGCACTGTCAACCTTAGTGTAGAAACCGTGAATGTCAGGGATACGCTCGTTGAATTACTGATTTGTCCAGGGGATTCGATTGTATTTGTCGGTCAGATAATTAATGCGGCTGACACTGTTCGTGCCACCTTGTCCTCTACTGAAACTGGTTGTGATAGCACTGTTGAACTACGTGTGACCCTACATCCCGCTATAGAATTATTAGATGGTATCCTGCCCGTTTGTTCTGACAGAAATGAAATCAACGTCTCAGATTTAGAAAGTCTAATTGGTGTAGATACATTGTCTTACACTATCACTCGAAACAAGAAAGTACTTCCTGAGGATCTGTTCATAAGTGAGTACGTAGAAGGATCCTCGAATAACAAGTGCATTGAACTCTATAATGGAACTGAAGCTTCTATCAATTTAGAGGAGGGTACTTACCAAATTCTTCAATTTTTTAATGGGAGTAACACAACCACCAATGTTCGCTCTCTCATAGGAGTCATACCATCGGGAGGTACATTTGTGTTGTGTGATGATGGTGTCGACTCTGGATTAGGTGTTTTAGCGGATACCTTATTTGCAGGCTCATTTTATAATGGTGATGATGCTATAGTACTCATAAAAGGTACAGATACTTTAGATATTCTTGGAGTGATAGGTGAAGATCCTGGAGCTGGATGGACGGGAGGTGGTCTGAGTACTCAAAATCAAACGTTACGTCGGAAGCCACAGGTTTTAAACGGTGTCACGTCAAACCCACTCGCATTTGATCCGAGTCAACAGTGGGATGGCCAACCGATCGATGATGTCAGTGGCTTGGGGAATCATGCAGTTATAATCACCTCTCTCTTGGATACTTTGAGTGGTACAGTGGATTTGAATAACGAAGATACCCTTTCCATTACAGCCCAAAACTCAACTACTGGATGTCAGTCGCAGAGCACGCTGATTGTAGACATTTTGCCGTCTGATATGACTATTGTTCCCGTCTCGTTCTGTGCTGATTCGTTGTTTATCTGGAATGGAAGCAGGATAACCGTGTCCGGAGTCTATGTAGATACTTTTCAGAATCGATTCTTGTGTGATAGCATCGTTTCGGCTGAGGTAGAGATATTAGATACGTTTAATATCGTGATCAATGAGATCATCTGTCTCGGTGATTCAATAGACATCGGCGGTGTTACAATCAAAGCGGATACCTCATATATCCAAGAGTTCCAATCGGTATCTGGGTGTGATAGTACAGTCGAGGTTCGAGTTCAAGTAATCGAGGAGTTTTTTGTCACGTTACAAGATTCAATATGCCCTGGAGATAGTCTGTCGTTTGGAGGGCTCTTTCTGAAAGAGGCTGATATCTATCGAGATACATTTATGTCAGCCTTTGGTTGTGATAGTATTGTGACGCTTGAATTAGATGTTATTACAATTCCTGGTTGGAATTTGGATGAGTTAAAAGTCTGTGATGGAGATAGTATTGTTGACCTCCTTTCGATTAATTGGATCGATCGGGGTGGAGATATCCTATTTAGTGAAGTGAAACTGGAATCAGGTATGGATATTTTCATCTCTGAATATGTGGAAGGGACAGG
>JBCBIX010000053.1:0-18134 GCA_038523965.1 Bacteroidota bacterium | reverse complement strand
TCGCTCTTCTTAGGTACCCTATGTAGCGTTTTGGTCATCAAGATGATGAGTCTTTCATCAAGTGGTCAACAGGATTGGATCTCCCCTTCGACAGCCATTGTACTCGCAGTGGGTCTGATGATAGTCCCTGCGTTTGATACGATACGAGTCTTTTTGATTAGGATCATGAACGGATTGTCTCCGTTCGAACCAGATCAGAGACATATCCATCACTTATTACTCAGAGCCGGGTTTACCCATCTTCAGTCGACGGTGATCTTGGTTGTTGTGAATGTAGCCTGCCTATTGATCGTACAGACAAGTATTGGTATTCACCCTACGGTGGTACTTACATTGTTGCTGCTGCTAATGGCATCGTTGACATTGATCTTGGAGATATACATACAGGCTGTCGAGTCTCGCACGCTTCGCACTGACCCGTAATGAATGCTGGTCTGGTTTTTTTGGGTGGTGGATTAGGTAGCCTATGTCGCTATGGCCTTGGATTGTTGTTTCCATCAGTAAGTTACTCTGGTACTCTCCTATCAAACATATTTTCCTGTATGGTTCTCGGCTTAATCGCTGGTTTGATGTCTGAAGTATCTTGGCTACAGAGGCAACATGTGCTCCTCTTGGGGACGGGGTTTTGCGGTGGATTTAGCACCTTCTCAACATTCAGTCTTGAGTTGGTCCAGTTCTACAACCAAGGAGAACAACTGACCGGTCTCATCTACTTATCAGCCAGCTTAGTTGCTGGAGTTGTCTCTGTGTTTTTAGGGCTTTGGGCCGCACAACTGATCACGGGATAGTTGGCTTACTACCTTAAAACGGGTCTTAATCATGCCAAATACTCCTGGTAGTTGTTCAGATAGTCGGAAAAAGCATATTCGACTTGCGCCTTAGAAAGACCATATTTTTCCAGATTGTACACGTGCTTACCGTACTTGTTCTTTTTGTGTTTCTGACAATAAGAAAGAGCTTGAGTAGTATGCTGTTCTGTCCACATCAGTCCAAGACGATCGTAAATCTGTTTGACTACTTGGATTGGATCTTCAATGAGTGCGCTATATGAGATATCAGTAAACATGTCAGGCCGCTTCTCTTTGAAGGATTGACAGTGTTGGATAAGTCGTTGATTCTTGCGCAGCCAATGGGCACCAATCTGTTCTCTATCTATGTTAGGTTGGAAAACCTTACGGCCCTCCTCAACCATGCTACAAAAAGAGCCTAATGTCTGCACGGGCGTGCGATGCGTCTGCACGATGTGCACGTCCGGAAAGATCGACGTGAAAGTATCCAGGTACTCCATGTGATGTGGACTCTTCAGCAGTAGATGGCTCTGTGATTGTTTTCTCCAGAGGAGTAGTTGCAGCCACATCTTGAGATCCTCATATGCAGGTCGTTGGTCCTGTTGCTCCAACCATCGAGAGTACTGAGGCACGTGCATGGAAGCCTCAATCACACTGCTCATGAAACTATGCTCCATAAGCACTACCTCTTCTTCGAGGCTATTGTACTCTGCGCTGTGAATGGTTCTGAACTGGGGACTCAAATAGTTCAATGCTCTATGTCCAAGGCGTGCCTGGATTTTCCCAAAATAGTGCTTGCGCTTAGAATTGGGAACAGGATTCACGATCTCCCAGCTGATGACACCTCTGAATTCAGGTAGGCTACCCAATAGTCGTTGCAAAAATGTAGTCCCAGTCCGTTGTAAACCTGTGATAAGGAGAGCAGGTGGCAGCTTTTGTTCGATGGCAGGTTCTCGTTGCAGCCAGTATTGGGACCACAATCGGTTGCTCAGATTGAGCTTAATCTTTTGTTGGTACAGAAACGACCCTAATGGATGGAAATCACAAGACTCATTGATATCCCGTACCAAGCGTTGGAGAGGTTCGACAAAGAACATATCTCCAAAATCAGAGAGTCCACTTCGCCGCTTTGCGGATTCCATAAGTTGGTCTGCATCAAATGCTTTCTGGTGAGACTTCAAAAGTCCATTGAGTAGATGTACACCTCTCGGATAGTCGAACGACACAACTGTCGAAGGAACATCTACAACCATACTGGACAACATCGTCGACATACAAAGATGATTAGCTATTCATTTAAGTGGCTGATGCCAGTAGGTATAGAGGTGTGAGTGTATTTGATAGTATCAGACAGCAACGTCATAGTCTCGAAGAGCTTGATTGAGCGACACTTTTTTATCTGTGCTTTCTTTTCGTATACCGATGATAAACGCACAATTCACATTGTACGAACCTGCGGGGAATTCTTTGCTATAACTTCCTGGTATGACAACAGAGCGGTTCGGGACACGACCTTTTAAGGTTTTGGGTTCTGGTCCAGTAACGTCGATGATATGAGTTGATTTCGTAAGCACAACACCTGCACCGAGAACTGCCTCCGCACCTACTTGTACTCCTTCAACGACGATACACCTGGATCCTATGAAAGCGTTGTCCTCGATGATGGTAGGTGTCGCTTGTAGTGGCTCGAGAACACCTCCAATTCCGACTCCACCAGAGAGGTGCACGTGTCGCCCAATCTGTGCACATGAGCCTACTGTAGCCCAAGTGTCTACCATGGTTCCAGACCCTACCCAGGCACCTATGTTGACATAACTCGGCATCATTACAACACCTCTTTCAAGAAAAGCTCCATGACGAGCTATGGCCTGTGGAACAACCCTGACGCCTTGTTCGGCATATGCTTTTTTGATCGGAATCTTATCGTGGTACTCGAACGGTCCAACCTCGATAGTCTCCATCTGGCGAATAGGGAAATAAAGCACGACACCCTTTTTGACCCATTCGTTTACTTTCCATCCATCAGCAGTCGGCTCAGCGACCCGCAACTCCCCACGATCCAGTAGCGCTACGACACGAGTGATAGCGTCCGTAGTTGCGGAGTCATTGAGCAACGTGCGATCCTCCCAAGCTGCCTCTATCAGGCCTCGTAACTCATCCATGTAGTCCTCCTATTTAACTTACGCTAAGGCTTAGTAAATGATATTGTATGCTGCCAACTGAGAGATAATTCCCACAACGAAACCTCCACCGACATCATTAGGGCGATGAGCTCCAGTAACCAATCTCGACGTCCCGATTAGACCACTCAGTATTATCGCCAAAAAGAGGGCAAAAATAGAAGAAACACGATACACTTCCACTGCGCTTATCACGAACTCGAAGTGGCTGAGTTCCTGATGAAATACCAGCACAATCATCCCCATCAACAGGCTTCCAGCCCCCACTGCATGCAGGCTGATCTTACTGAAGTTGTTCATGAAGAAGGCAAGGCCGACACTGATCGCACTGCCAAGAGAGACATATACAAGAGTGTCTGGTAGACTCACATTGCCTTTCACGTTAACAAAGAACCAGATATAAAATAGCGTCGTAGCTATCAGTGGTCCAATACGATGCTCTCGCTTCGGAAGATGAATACTGGGGACAAGATCCAAAGCACCAAACAATAGAGTACTCAATAATGGAAAGAGCACCAGAATGAAAAATGCCATTATGAAAATCAACTGCAACTGCCTTGGATCGTCGAGTCGATAGCCGTATGGATCCGCCGCATAGGCAAATAAAACCAAACCAAAACACATCAGCAGAGGATGGCATAAATAGGCTATGGTTCGACCAGCATAGTTCATTAGCCCGAAGATAAATGAAGGGGCTCAAGCAGAAGACATGTCACAATGGCACGCCATTTAAATTTTGAGCGCCATAATGGCAGATAGGTCCTAATCATAAATGCCAGAATTACATCTATCCCCGTATGGTACACCTATTGATCAGAGTTGGGCGTGGCAATCGGGCCACAAATCCAACGATCATTATAAAAAAAGACGAAACATGAATTGCACTACATCCAAAAGAAGACGGCACAGAGCCTATCCAACTACGACATCAAGACTTTTCTCTGATCTGCTGAATACTGCTATCGGCGAGGTGGCTCAACCTCAGCCTAAGGCATCTATTCCGACTAATGTGATGGAATTCGATGATCGCTATGAGTTGATGCTATCTGTTCCAAGTAGGGACAGAACAGACGTTGAAATTTCCATCGAAGAAGATGTACTCTCCATCAAAGTAGCGGCCGTAGAAAAGGATGCCAACTACAGACTAAGAGAGTGGACGACGAACGAAACCACAAAGCGCTTTAAGCTAAGCGCAAACGTCGACAAGAATGCAGTGAAGGCCACTGTTCACTCAGGGGTGCTGACCATCACATTGCCAAAAACTTTGATTGATTCAATTAAGACCAAAAGAGAAATTGAAATCCACTAATTCTTTCACACATAAACCATACAATCATGACAGTAACTAAGTATTATCCGTTTAAGCCGTTTCAGACTGATTCATTTTTTGATGAATTGGCAGGCCGTTCACTTGGAGAATTCTTCGGAACTCAATGGGTCACAACACAGCCTTCAGTTAACATCATCGAAGAAGAAGGGCGATATGTCATCGAGGTGGCTGCACCCGGACTAAGCAAGGAGGACTTCACTGTGGCAATCGAAGATCATCGATTGACGATCAGCGCACATTTAAATGAAGAGAACAATCAGACAACAGGCAAATTCACGAAGAAAGAATTTAGTTATTCTTCGTTTTCGAGAAGTTTCCGATTGGCCAAAGATGTAGATCAAGAGGCGATTGATGCCAAGTATGACAGAGGAGTACTTCACGTGATGATTCCCAAGGTTGCCAAAGAGGCACCGAAGACCATCATCATCGAGTAAGTCAGTATTAAGAGGTTCATTGTTTTGATAAGAAGGGCGACCCATTGGGTTGCCCTTCCTTCTTTGCATATCAGTCGTCAGGTTTAAATGATTGATAACAATATGCCGGATGGACATTGCATTAGTTTAGCGGCTTACACCTAAGATCTATGAAAGCAACGCGATCGCTCCGAATCTGGATTCTAACCATAGTCGCTGCTCTACTCATCGGTAGTGCCTACACTCTGCCAAATGATAAGTACTTCGAGATTGCCAAGAATCTTGAAATCTTCACATCAGTTTACAAAGAGCTTCATGTACACTACGTGGACGACCTGGATCCAAATACTATCATGCGCACTGGGATCGATGCGATTATGGACAAGTTGGATCCCTACACTGTCTACTACTCTGAGTCTCAAGTCGAGAGCTATCGTTTAGCTGCTGAGGGGAAGTATCATGGCTTGGGTGCAGCGAGTGAGGATATCGATGGCAAGTTTACCATCACAGAGATCTACAAAGACGGTCCGGCATACACGGCAGGCCTTCAAGTAGGAGATCAGATCACACATATCAACGGTCGGTCCGCTGCGGATCGCTCATACCAAGACATGATTCAGTTCATGCGTGGGGCTCCTGGGACATCCATTGACCTCACTGTCTATCGACCAGCCACTGGTGAAGACAAAACACATAGACTGACAAGGTCAGAAGTTGAGATACCGAATGTGCCGTACGCGGGTATGCTCCGTGATGGAGTCGGCTACATCGCATTGACAACGTTCACCCGTGATGCTGGCAAGAATATCGCTCGTGAGCTACGGAAGATGAAAGATGAACAGGGTGACAATCTGCAGGGAGTAATACTCGACCTGCGAGGCAATGGTGGAGGATTATTAGCGGAGGCGATAGACATCGTAGGCATCTTCTTGCCCAAAGGTTCTCCGGCCGTCAGTACTAAGGGTAAGGTGAGGGATCGTGATGTGAGTTATGATACCAGACGAAGCCCGGTGGATACCGAACTACCTATAGTCGTTATGACGAATGGCAGCAGTGCCTCAGCCTCAGAGATTGTCTCTGGGACCATCCAAGACTATGATCGTGGTGTGGTAATGGGACAACGCACCTTTGGCAAAGGGCTCGTACAGAATACGAAGGAGGTCGGATACAACTCCAGAATAAAGCTGACCACTTCCAAATATTACATCCCATCAGGGAGGTGCATCCAGGCCGTGGAGTATGCCGATGGCTTACCCGTGGACATACCTGATGATAGGCGAGAAACCTTTTTCACAGCAGGAGGACGTCCAGTCTTGGATGGGGGAGGTGTGACTCCAGATGTAAAACTGGACATCAGGGAGAAGCCTGAGATTTTGGTTTCGCTGGAAAAGGACCACTGGATATTCAAATATGTAAATGAGAAGTTCGAAGACACAGATGTCGAGGATGTGCGTGCCTTTTCGTTTGAGGGCTATGATGACTTTAAGAGCTGGCTACGTGAGAACAATTTTAGCTGGACTTCTAAAGCAGAGAAAAAGGCATCTGAACTGCAGGATGTTGCAGGCGATACGCATAAGTCTGAAGTGGATGCTCTTTTGTCAAGTGTGCTCGAAGAGAAAGAGGATGATCTTGATCAACACATGTCATGGATTACTGCGGCTATAGAGTTAGAGATCGTAAAGCGCTACCACTATCAGGAAGGAAAGACTATTCAAAAGTTGAAGCGCGATACTGAGATCGAAGAGGCAATAAACCTCCTTAACAATCCGGCTGAGTATCGTCGTATTCTTTCAAAATAGTCAACTGTGTCCCAGCCAATACTCTGTGTTGACAGCTCGACAGACATATGTTCGGTCGCAGTGATGACGGAGGAAGATGTCCTAAGCTCTATGGATGTCTCTGATCGCAGGCATAGTTCGATGCTTAGCGTATTAATCAAGGATTGTCTCGAGCATTCAGGAATCAAGCCCACTGAGCTGCGCGCTGTGGCAATAGGTGATGGTCCGGGATCATACACGGGCCTTCGTGTAGGCGCCAGCACCGTAAAGGGTTTGTGTTACGGTGCCGATATTCCTTTAGTCAGAGTGTCATCTCTGGAGACTCTTGCACAGCAATATCTACATGCGGACCAGTATGTAATGGCAACAATTGATGCTCGCAGAATGGAAGCTTATACAGCTATCTATGATCAAGCAGGAAATCTTCAAGCACCTGTTGCCTCTACAATATGGTCGGAGGAGGTTATAGCTGAGCTAAGCCAACGGTACGAGCAAATGAGCATATGTGGCAACGGGATAGCCAAGGCATCAGATGGATTCCAACACCTTCATAATATCGAGATAAGGCCTTCGGAGATATCGGCGGCAGATATGAGAATTCCAGCTTGGCGCGAGATACATGCAAACAGATACATAGACATAGCTTATTACAGCCCATACTATCATAAGGCTCCAAAGATCACCACACCCACGAAGAGCCCTTTGCTGAGCTAAGAAACTTTATGGATTACGGCTACGTTAATAAGTAGCTGATAATCAACAAGATTACAGATACGCAGTATTAACAATATCAGGGTTTATCCAGATTTCGGCACAGTGTTTGGTTCCTAAGGACCGTACCGCAAATGCATCTCAAAATCTGATTAAAACCTATTACATGAGAAACAAAAAGAACGAAACGGTTACGCTCAAGAAAGGCACTGGTAATATCCAGCTGGACTATACTGAGTTGCGCAAGGCAGTCTTAGTACTACGAGCAGTTAATCACAAACTACGACAACGCATCATCGACTTATTGGATTCTGGAGAATCGATGACAGTAACTGATATCTACATTAAGCTTCGCCTTGAGCAGTCTGTCGCTTCACAGCACTTAGCTATCCTCCGTAGAGCAGGGGTTGTTATTACTGAGCGTCAGGGCAAATTCATCTACTACTCACTCAACAACGAGAGATTGGAGCAGATTGCCAATCTGGTGGAGGATTTAGCGAGTTAGAGAATAGTTGAAGTAAGATATCATAGATCACTGATATAGAGCTGTTTACAATTTATTTACTTAATAAGTCATTGATAATCAGCGCCTAACCGATTGGGATAGATAACAGATTATAAAAAATCGTAATATTTCTTTGCCACAGCCCCTTTTCTCGTCATCTTTGTTTCAAGGTCGATAAGAAATAAGGAAACTCAATGAAACATACTAAGGTGAGGTTTAGTAGTGAGAAGCTACAGTATTCGTGCAATCTGATGCGCGCCTTAGCACACCCACTGAGACTCAAAATATTAGAGTTCATAGACGAGCAAGGAGAGACAAACGTGAATAGAATCTATCATACACTCCAGATAGAGCAGAGCATTACCTCACAGCATCTCAAGATTTTGAGATTAGCAGGAGTCGTGTTGGCACGACGAGAAGGCAAGAAGGTACACTACAAAATAGACTACGCTATCGTGACCAAAGCGCACAAAGCCGTCAATCGCTTTTTAGGAAAAAAGACAGTCCCAGCAGCATAACCCCAATCAAGGCTGGAAACATGAATAAGCCCAGTGATGGGCTTTTTTTTGTGCTCGGCCTATTCCTCCTCGTCCAAGGACGATTCGAACGGATAAAGGCCCCGTTCTTCGAGGAAGAGATACCACTTTATAACCTTCTTCACATCACTAATGAGAACTTGATCTCGATCGTAGTCTGGCAGGATCAAGGAAAAGTAGTCGAACAACTCCTTTGATGACGATTTAGGAGATGGGATAGGCGTATCATCCTTTTTTTCAAGCATAGCCTTGAACACGTGGTCGATTTCAACAGTGTCCATGTCCGTGTAGATTGCCACAGTAGCTAATGGTGTGAACTGATGCTTACGTACGCTCACGAATCTGGACTTGCCAGTATCTATATCTTCTACTATGAGCCCGTTACTTCTTGTGGCTCCGATCTTAAACAATCCTGGCAAACCGGAAACGGCTACCACTTCATCGATCCTCATATCTGCCTTCTATTATGGTGACTATGGCAAATGTAGCGTATTGCCAAGGGAGCAGAATTAGCATCTTATGATGACCTTTAGAACTATGAATAGCGAGCGGAAAGAGGTTGTTTGTGTGATCGGACTGGGTTATGTCGGACTTCCATTAGCCCGCCTCTGTGCTGATCAATACGACGTTATCGGATATGATATCGATGAGCGAAAAATCGAACAGCTTTCTATTCAATCGGGAGAAGGCTCGAATAGGCGAAAAATTGAATTTACCTCTTCAGTAAAGGCTATTGCTAAGGCGTCCATCTATATAATCGCTGTGCCCACAGATGTAACAGATCAACAGCTACCTGATCTCCAACCTCTACAACAGGCGACCAATGCGGTCGCAAGTGAATTATCAGAAGGTGATCTCGTCATCTACGAGGCCACGGTCTATCCAGGATGTACCGAGGAGCTGTGCGTTCCTTTATTAGAAAAAGGGAGTGGTTTGAAAGTGTCGCAAGAGTTCGATGTTGGGTATAGCCCTGAGCGAATCGTTCCAGGTGACACCAGGAGAACGTTAGTAAAAGTGAACCGAATAGTAGCAGGAATCGACCCAAGGAGCACAACAAGAACCTCCAGATTTTATCAATCCATTTTAACCAGCGAGATACATGAGGTATCGATGATCAGGGTTGCCGAAGCTGCTAAGATGTTGGAGAACGTACAGCGCGATCTTAACATCTCACTGATGAATGAATTTGCCCTCATCATGCATCGCCTGCACATCGATACATCAGAGGTAATCGAAGCAGCTCGAACCAAATGGAATTTTCACGCCTACAAGCCTGGGTTAGTAGGTGGACATTGCATCAGTGTAGATCCACACTACATGATCTACAAGGCGAAGCAACTCGGTATTGATCCAGAGGTTATCGCGGCAGGAAGGCGTGTTAACGACTCGATCCCTAAATTCATCGTCAAGTCACTTGTGCAAAAACTCATAAAGCATGACAAAAACCCCGGTCACTGTCGGGTGCTGATCCTTGGGCTGACGTTCAAAGAAAATGTCGCCGACACTCGGAACTCAAAGGTCTTTGACCTCATAAGTGAACTGGAAGACTACAGTATTGCGACAGCAGTATATGATCCGCATGTGAAGTCTAACCAACTTACTTCTGATAGGATAGAATTAGCCGAAGTTCCCTTAGCTGGATACGATGCAGTCATTGCAGCTGTGGCTCATGATCAATTTCGTGAATTCGACGAGCAAGATTTCTTGAGCATGATGTCCGTAGCACCTATCCTCATGGATGTTAAAGGAATGTATCCCTCTTATGCTAATGTAGATTATTGGAGGTTATGATGCATTCATCAACGATCACCTGGAGTGGCTTAGACCTGGAGCGAGAATATTTTCGGGAGGAAGTAGACATTGCAATCCGACATGTACTGGACGCCAACGAGTATATCAGAGGACCTAAAGTTGCTGATTTTGAAAAGCGACTCTCTCACTATCTCGATACAAAGCATGTTATAGGATGTGGTAATGGTACTGATGCGCTTCAAATCGCATTGATGGCCTTAGAGCTGCAGCTTGGAGACGAAGTTCTCATACCTGCATTTGGGCACGGTGCAGCACCTGAAGTTGTAGCTCATTTGGGACTGACCATAAAGTGGGTGGACGTACATGAGGATACTTTCCTTCTCAATACGAATCTGATCGAAGAAGTCCTTACTAATCGAAGTAGGGTAATCATTCCAATCCACCTCTTCGGACAAGTATGTGACATGGGCAGGTTGAATGAACTCGCGTCCGATCATAACATTCGTGTAGTCGAAGATACAGCCCAAGCAATTGGAGCACTTTGGAAAGGTCAGAAAGCTGGTGCCATCGGAGATGTTGGCACGACCTCTTTTTTTCCAACTAAGAACCTGGGATGTTATGGAGATGGTGGAGCAGTGATAACCTCGGATGATCAGCTAAATACAGCAATGCGGAGTATCGCAAATCATGGACAACAGGAAAAGTACAGGCACGAACGGATTGGTCTGAACTCGAGATTGGATTCGATTCAGGCTGCTATTCTGTCCCCGAAATTGAAAGCATTAGATGAGCTCAATATTAGACGTCAACATATCGCAAATCAATACCGACAAGAGCTCTCGCATGTCAAGCAGCTCCGATTGCCTAAGGTAAACCCAGGGAGCACTCACGTCTATCATCAGTATACAGTCAAGGTGACTCCAGATGATCGCTCTGGGCTAAGATCCTGGCTCCAAGCTCAAGGTGTTCCATCGATGATCTACTATCCAATTCCTTCTCATCGACAGCTGGCATTTGGTTCAGGAGAACAGTGTTGCCCCATAGCAGATCTATTATGTAAAGAGGTGATGAGTCTACCTATCCACCCTTTTTTGTCTGAGGATGAAGTCGGATACATTTGTCTTCAGATAAAGAGATACTTCTCCTCTTGAATAAGTCTGCCGAAATACATGAATCTGCCTATATCGATGACAGAGCCAAGATTGGGTCTGGCACGAAGGTTTGGCATTTTGTCCATGTGATGAGTGGGGCAGTCATCGGGTCCAACTGCTCGTTAGGTCAGAATGTATTCATCGGCGCGAATGTTCGAATCGGGGATGGCGTTCGTATTCAGAATAATGTTTCTGTGTTTGATGGTGTCATGATCGAATCTGGTGTATTTGTAGGTCCATCGGCTGTGTTTACTAACGTTTTGTACCCACGCAGTTTTGTATCCCAAAAGAAGTCCTTCGTGAAGACGATAGTTAGAGAAGGTGCAAGCATAGGAGCTAATGCCACTGTGATCTGTGGATATGAGATAGGCAGATATGCGATGGTCGGAGCGGGAAGTGTCGTGACCCATGATGTAAAGGATCACGAGTTGGTCCTTGGTAATCCGAGCCGACATTTGGGGTGGGTAAGCAAACACGGCCTGAGGTTGCGACTAATAGACGACTTAGGCATCTGTCCATCTACTGGAGAGCGCTACAAGCTTGTCGAGGGGGCATTGAAAAAGTGGGAACCATGACAACATATGCGCTCATCGGTGCAGCAGGATACATAGCACCCAGGCATATGCAGGCCATCAAAGAAACAGGAGGAACATTAGTAGCCGCGATGGACCCTAACGATAGCGTCGGTGTTTTGGATCGCTATTTTCCGCAGGCACAGTTTTTTGTTGAATTCGAGCGCTTTGAGAGATACATCGAAAAGCTTCGCCAAGATGATAGACCTATAGATTATTTGGTGGTTTGTTCTCCCAACTATCTCCATGACTCCCATAGTCGATATGGATTGCGAGCTGGGCTAAATGTCATCTGCGAAAAACCGCTTGCTCTAAATCCATGGAATGTAGATCCGCTTAAGGTCATTCAGAAAGCGACTGATCGACGGGTATTTTCAATCCTGCAGTTGCGCTTGCACCCAGCTATTCAACAATTGAAGGATACCGTGAGAGCAAATGATAACAATCGCACCTACCAAGTCGACCTGAACTATGTTGTTCCCCGCGGTGCTTGGTATCAGACTTCGTGGAAAGGGGATATATCCAAGTCTGGAGGGATCATTACAAATATTGGGATTCATTTTTTTGATGTGCTTCTATGGATCTTCGGACCATGCCTGACGAGCCACGTGAGTCGTTGTACGAATCACATGGCAACTGGAACACTTCGCCTACAGCATGCTCAGGTGACTTGGCATTTGAGTATCAAAACCGACAATGGGAAATGGCAATCGACAAGAAGAATGACTGTCGATCATGAGGAACTTGACTTTACTGCAGGTTTCGAGCAACTACATACGATGAGCTATCGTCGTATCCTTGGAGGTAATGGATATTCCATAGCCGATGCACTTCCAGCAGTAGCATTAGTTAGTGACCTTAGAGCTCAGATGGGTTGACGCCTATTTGACCAAGCCCCGTTTAGCTCAAAAAGAGGAAAATTTTAATATGTTAATTTGGTTGTCAATTGATTACATATTGCTCTTTTGAGTAATATATTTGCGAACGAGCTGTCCTCATCCCACCTGACAGCCTCCTGAGATAGAAGACTTACTCAACTAACCCGTGTAGCATCTGGCATGTCTACACCCCAACGTCTTTTACCCAATAAGAGAACTATGAGAACTTATTATCTCTACACGATCCTCCTACTGATATCTGGTCATTTGGCCACGGCACAGTCATCTTCAACCTCATGTAAGATGACCTTGTTTTGTCAAGATCTTAATACCACGTTCATGCCTGACACCTGTATGGTTGATGTGTGGGCTAAAGACTTTGTCTCTAAAGTTGAGATCGATGGTAATCCCGTTTCACTCGATGATCTATGGATTTCGTTCGAGCCAGATGCCCAGGTTATGAATCGGTCCTTCTTTAGCATCGATGGAAACGAACAGATGGTGACCGTATATGTCTCTGCGCTTCCTGGTCCATTTTCCAGCTCTTCTTGTCGTGCCGAATGTGTGTCCATTCTGAATATTAGAGATAACACCGGCATGTGTCCTGGTCTTAACGAATGTCCACTTGATCCCAATGTTTGGTGTGGGTTCTCCGTAATGACATGTGGGGCAGATACCCTTGGTGATGTTGTTGCATCCATTATCGATGTGCGAGCTAATATGTCGGCGCCTCGAGGCGATGACTGGGCGAATCCATCAGGTTCAGCTACGGCAACTGACGTAATACGGCCAGCCGCATGGACGATCGATGATATCGGAGCTGTTTTTGGTACAGCTACTAAAGTGGCTACAGGAGAGATATTCTTCGCTGCCAGCGACATCTATGCCTTTGACTTTAAGGAGATCGTAGATATTAATGATGCCATCCCATTTAATCTTATCTCTGTTGGCTTTGCTCCTCCGACTGCGACTGGATCTGCCGGACCAGCAGGTATCTACAGAAGCCAATTCGATAGCGTGGCAAGCAGTATCACCATCACTCCGATAATTGGTACCACGACCACGTATCAGGATACTCGGAATACTTCAATGATTCCTAACACTGGAAATTTCACATCAACAAACAATACTGCTGATGCGTCGAATCAATTCGAACTGTTTGACTCTTCGCGAACTACATATGGAAACGGATTAGGGAACATCACTTATGATAGACGATCGAATCACTTGTTCGTCTCCAACCTGGAAGATGGTAAGATCTACAGCATCAATTGCAGGACGAATACCGTAACAGACATCTTCGATCCATTCGAAGCGTATGCCGATCATGCAAGTGATGGCATAGTCATTCCAAGTGAGCGTGTTTGGGGGCTTGAAGTACGAGATTGTAGTGACATGACTTCAGAGCTCTTTTTCGCGAGGAATACGACGCAAGTAATTAATGACGTGACCACACCGAGATCCAAAACGATCTGGCGTGTGAATTTCAATTCCTTTGGCCAGTTCATTCAAACTGATGGAAACGAACTTCCGGTTTTAACAGATGGTAGAGGCTCGATGAATAAGTTCACTGACATCGCTTTTGATCGGAGTTGTGATCGCATGCTGCTGGCTGAGCGAGGTTATCCCCATGAAGCTCGAGTATTCGAGTATAGATTTGACGGTACAAACTGGGTTTTTGATAAGCAGGTGTTTGTCGGGGTAGTGGATCAAAACCAACCTGCACAACCACGTGGTAAAATTGTTGGCTCATCAACTGCTGGTGGTGTGACTTATGGCGCCAAATCAAACATGGCCTTCGTTGATGCCGAATGCGACGAGTTAATATGGAGTACAGTTCAGTGTGGGGATACTCGTGAACAGGGTGGAGTATGTAACGTCTATGGACTACAAGGTATTTCTGCTGCTGGTAATGACACCCTTACCCTGGATAGCACTGACATCTTTGTAGGTATAGCCCCAGACCCAGGAACATCTGTGCTGCGATTGAAAAGCAACTTGGGAGACGTAGAGATCTTTAGCTGCTGTTGCCCAGATGGACCAGTTAATCTATTGAATCAACTCGTAAGTGTGGAGGTTAGCGGATTTATCTCATCTCCTGTAGGTAATCCAATGGATAATATCGCAGTCAACTTGACTTCAGACGGTATGTCTTTGCATGAAATCACAGATGATGCCGGGTCATATGCATTTGTCAATTTACCTGCTCACAATAACTACATGATTAAACCAGAGGCAGGTGGATCTGAATCATGGCTCGATGGAGTATCAACACTGGACTTGGTAAAGATTCAACGTCACATCTTGGGTGTCGAGGTTTTGGACAACAATTGGAAGGAAATAGCTGCGGACGTTGACCAGTCGGGATCAATTACAGCTCGGGATCTAATCACACTCCGCAAGCAAATCTTAGGCATTGATGGAAGTGATGTTCAAAGTTGGAAGATCGTGGCGGATAATGGTTCTGCTGAACCACTGGACTATCTCATGACAGAAGATCTTGATGCGGAGATGAAGGGTGACTTTGTGGCCATCAAGTCTGGAGATGTCACCTTTGATAACTCGCGATATGATGTAGCTCGTCCGAGAAGCATTAGTGCTGTACAACTCAGCATGGACCGCTCTACACCCAATAACATAAACTTTGTATCTGGTAATAATGCAGTCCTCCAAGGGATTCAGTTTGAACTAAGAGACGTTCCTGTTGACCTCGAGATTACGTCAGAGATCATCGACTTAGACGAGTCGAATGTTAACATTACGCTGGACGGACATCTACGATTAAGTTGGAATCAACTGCGTCCGGTTGCCATGGGAGAAGGCGAAAGCTTATTTACAGTCTCAACGACAGATAAGACGTGGCGACCAGAGTTTGGAACAGCGATTGCCTCTGAGCTTTATGGTACTCGCGAAGTATTTGAACTGAAGTTAAGTTCAACTCACATCGAATCAACCCATGAGCATCTCACGGTGGCTCCAAACCCATTCTCGGATGTAGTTACTATCTCAAGTATGTCAACTGACGAAAGCGCTGGTTCACTGAGAATCTATGATGGCAGCGGAAAACTCATCATCAACCAAAACGTCTCACTAACGGCTGGACAGAACAGCTTCACTTTAGACGTATCAGAAGTGCATTCTTCGGATGGTCTATACTTCATTCAACTGGTGACACCCCTGAAGACCACGACTGCTAAGGCTATTAGACTTCGATAGACTATAGAAAGATGAACGAAGCCCAGTGAATTCTCATTCACTGGGCTTTTTTTATGCTACAACTTTCTTAAAATATTTATAGGTCTGTTCAAAACCCTCCTCACGACCTATGTATGGCTCCCAGTTCAGAATTTCCTTGGCCTTGGAGATGTCTGGTTGTCTGATTTTAGGGTCATCCTTCGGTAGAGGATGGTAAGTGATCTTAGAGGAAGACCCACATAATGCTACCACCTCTTCAGCGGCTTGCTTGATGGTGATCTCTGTAGGGTTACCGATGTTAACTGGGTAGACATGGTTAGAGTGATATAGTCGTACGATTCCCTCGATGAGATCATCTACATAACAGAATGATCTCGTCTGCGAGCCATCTCCAAATACGGTTATATCTTCTCCCCTGATGGCCTGAGAGAAAAATGCTGGTAAGGCACGACCATCATTAACCCTCATTCGCGGCCCATACGTATTAAAAATTCTGACAATTCGAGTGTCTACTCCATGATAGGTGTGGTATGCCATTGTCATGGCTTCTTGGAATCGTTTTGCCTCGTCATAGACACCTCTCGGACCGATTGGATTAACATTTCCCCAGTAGTCCTCTCTCTGCGGGTGGACCAATGGGTCTCCGTAGACTTCGGATGTCGAGGCAATCATGAACCGGGCCTTCCTTGCACGAGCTAAACCAAGCAAATTATGCGTCCCCAGACTTCCCACTTTCAAGGTTTGAATAGGCATCTTGAGGTAGTCGATAGGGCTGGCAGGAGATGCAAAGTGTAGGATACCTTCAATCTCATCAGGCACGTGGACAAACTTGGTAACATCGTGATGATAGAAGACAAACTCCTCCAAAGGGAGGAGATGATCGATGTTGCTGAGGTCCCCGGTAATCAGGTTATCCATACCTATTACACGATAACCATCCTTGAGGTATCGATCACACAGGTGTGATCCTAAGAAGCCAGCGGCTCCAGAGATCAAGATCGTCTTCATGGTCGTCCTATTGAGTAATAAGTGAAGCCCATTTCCCTCATTTCTGTGGGGTCGAAGAGGTTTCTTCCATCGAAGATGATTTTGTCCCGAATCGATAGCTTGAGATGATCAAAGTCAGGATTTCGGAACATTCCCCATTCGGTCATGATGACCAATGCATCGACTTGAGTTGAAGCCTCAGTATATGACGAGCAGTATTGCAGCTGATCACCGTATTTACTCTGCACATTTGGTACGGCTTCTGGGTCAAAAACTTTTATCGAAGCGCCAGAGTCAAGCAGATCATCAATCAGATACAGCGCTGGTGCTTCTCGGATGTCGTCTGTATTCGGTTTGAAGGCAAGACCCCATATTCCGATCGTTTTTTGGGATAAGTCAGAACTATAGATTTCATGCAGTTTCTGAAACGCTTTCCGCTTCTGGTCATCATTGACAGCCATAACAGACTTCAGGATGCGGAAATTATAGTGATGATCGCCTGCTGTTTTTTCAAGGGCTTGAACATCCTTAGGAAAACATGAGCCACCATAACCCACCCCAGGGAAAAGAAAGCGCTTTCCTATGCGGCCATCACTACCCATGCCGAGCCTGACCATGTCGACATTCGCACCAGTGAGATCACATAGATTGGCTATTTCGTTCATGAAGGTGATGCGCGTCGCCAGGTACGAGTTCGCCGCATACTTGGTCATCTCGGCCGAACGAAGATCCATAAGGAATATGGGATTACCCTGACGGACGAATGGTTTGTAGAGGTCCATCATGACGTCTTTGGCTCGATCTGTGCGTGCCCCAATGACTACGCGATCGGGTTTCATAAAATCATCCACTGCAACACCTTCGCGCAAAAATTCAGGGTTGGACACTACATCAAATAGACCATCTGATAGATGTTCACCTAATGCGGCCTCCACCTTCTCTGCAGTACCTACGGGGACAGTGCTTTTATCCACGATCACCTTATGAGTTGTGATCATCTTACTCAGTTGTGCAGCCACACCAAGTATGTAGGACAAATCAGCGCTGCCGTCCTCGCCGGGGGGAGTCGGAAGTGCCAAAAAGATGATATCTGTTTGGTCAACAGCATCCTCGAGTGAAGTTGTGAATGTCAGTCGTCCAGCCTTTACATTTCTATGGAATAGTACCTCGAGCCCAGGTTCATAGATAGGGACGATACCATTGTTGAGATCATTGACTTTCTTTGCGTCGATATCGACACAGACAACGTGGTTGCCCGTCTCGGCGAAACAGGTGCCTGAAACGAGACCTACGTAACCTGTTCCTATTACGGATATGTTCATTGGTGCGTTTGTAAGATTTCGAACAAACTTAATGTA